>CANIJN010000005.1 GCA_947467625.1 Opitutia bacterium
CCTCGACGCAGATACGGATTTGCCCGCGCCGACGAATCGCACGGAATTCCGGCTACACGCAGGCCGTCACACCGCGCTCCGACGCGGAGGCAAAGACCGCGCTTCTGTCGTTGCCGAATTGATCGCCGCTCCTTTGCTCTCCTTCCCGCCGCTCGCCATCGGTCGCATCGTTGGATCACCTCGCTCGTCTATCCCCTCATGTCCAAGCCCAACACGAAAACCGTCAGCCGCCGCAACTTCATTAAGTCGACCGCACTTGTCGGTGGCGCGGCGTTTGTGCTTCCTCGTTTCAGCATTGGCCAGTCGGGCGGCTCACCGAACAGCAAGGTCAACATCGCGATGATCGGGGCCGGCGGCATTGCCGGCATGGCCTACGGTTCCTGTTGCGATGAAAATGTGGTCGGGCTGTGCGACGTGGATGAAACGAAGTTTGGCCAACACAAAAAAACCTACCCGGCGCTCGCGGCCGCGAAAAAATTCGCCGACTTCCGCGTGATGCTCGACAAGATGGGCAAGGAGATCGACGCCGTCTGCATCAACACTCCGGACCACACCCACTTCGCTGCCACCCTCGAATGCATGCAGCGGGGCAAGCACGTCATCACGCAGAAACCGCTCACGCACGATATCTGGCAGGCGCGCACGCTCCGACTCGCCGCTAAGAAATACAAGGTCGTCACGAACATGGGCAATCAGGGCCACACCTATGACGGCATTCGCAAGATGAAGGAATGGGTCGAGGCCGGCATCCTCGGGCAGATCACCGAAATCCACTCGGGGATCGGTGGCCCGGAGTGGCAGGGTGGCTATTTCCGCAAACCCGCCAAACTGCCGTTGGACGTCGAGCCCGTGCCCGCGGGATTGAACTGGGATTTGTGGCAGGGCCCGGTGCCGGAGTCGGCTTACAGCGCATTTCTTCATCCGAGGTTTTGGCGCGGATTCTGGCAATACGGCGGCGGTACGTTGGGCGATTGGTTCTGTCACATCGGGGACGGCCCCGTCTGGGTCCTCGATCTCTACGAGCCGACGGTCATCGAATGCGTCGAGCGAAAGGCCAACGAATTGGGCGACTCGATGTGCCCGAACAGCTCCGTCGTGCGCTGGGATTTTCCGGCGCGCGGAAAGTTGGCGCCGTGTTCGCTTTATTGGAGCGATGGCCAGGCGAACGGTGGACGCGCGATCAAGACGTCCGCCGATTGGAACTGGTCCACCAAGCATTCCGAGACGGGCAAGGTCACCGCGTCGCCGCCACCGAAAGCGGGCTCTTACTGGACCGGCAGCAAAGCCAATGCGTTTCTCGACAATCGCTCCAATAATCCGCGTCTGGCCGACATGGATAGAAACAATGCTCTACGGGAGAGCGGCGGGTTGCCCGAGGCCAAGTATCGCCGGGTGAAGGGTGGGCCGCACCAAGAATGGATCGATGCGATCAAGGGTCTCATCCCCGACACGGGTGCGAACTTCGAGTATGCCGCGCGTTTGACCGAGATCGATCTGCTCGGAGTGTTGGCCCAACGTTTCGGCGGACGCATCGAGTGGGATGCCGCCAAGATGAAGGTCACGAATCGTCCGGAGCTGAACGCCTACTTGAAAGAGCCGGTGCGGCGCGGCTGGGAATACGGCGACGATTTGTGGAAGGCGTGAGCGCGTTCGGCGTCGAAGGTTGATGCAGGCTTGCGGTGTGGCGCTTCGGCGCAGCTGGCCGGAGCGCGCCGGTTGTTCAGCACGGAAGCGTGGGCTGATGGCGACCTTGGCCTGGTTTCAATGCTCTCTCAAAATAAGCGGTTAAGCTTGAAGGTGCGTTGGCATAAAGGCGTCCGGCCGGGCGCAGAATTTTCGTGTCACGGAGCTGGACCCGTTGGAGGATTGGTCACCCCTTTCACGATGCGTTTCAAACACTCTCTCCTCCGGCTGGGCCTCCGGTCTGGCATGGTCTTGTTGACCGTTCTCTGTGCGGCGGCGCCAGCGGCCGACTGGCCCCAGTGGCGCGGCCCCGGCCGCACGGGCATATCCATCGAGAAAGGCTGGCTTGATCAATGGCCGGCTGCGGGTCCGGCGATTGCGTGGCGCGCTGCGGTCGGCCTCGGCGCATCGTCTTTCGTGGTCGGTGACGGGCGCGTCTTCACGATGGGCCACGCCGATGGGCAGGATACGGTGTTTTGCTTCGAGGCCGTCTCTGGAAAACCAATTTGGAAACACAGCTACCCCGCCGAGCTGGGCGACAAGTTTTTCGAAGGCGGCACCACTGGCACGCCCACGCTCGACGGAGGTCGGCTCTACGCGCTGAGCCGCTGGGGCGATGCGTTCTGTTTCGAGGCCGCCACCGGAAAGATTATTTGGTCCGTGAATGTGCAAAAGGAAACCGGTTGCCCCGTCCCCGACTGGGGATTCACGGGCGCGCCGCTCGTGCTCGCCGGACGATTGATTCTGAACGTCGGTGAAGCCGGGCTCGCGCTCGACAAGGCGACTGGAAAACTTCTGTGGAAATCGGCGGATAAGAACGCCGGTTACTCCACACCGCTTCCGGTTGAACTCGACGGCCGCGTGCTCGTGTTGCTGGGCTCCTCGAAATCGTACCTCGCGGTCAACCCCGTCGACGGCAAGGAGGCGTGGCGCGCTCCGTGGGTGACCGAGTACGGCGTCAATGCCGCCGATCCGATCGTGAGTGGTGGGAAAATGTTTGTCTCGACCGGATACGGCAAAGGCGCGGCGCTCTTCGCACTCGGCGCCGGTGCGCCCGAGGAAGTGTGGCGCGCTCGCGCGTTTCGCACGCAACTCAACGCTGCGGTGCTGCACGACGGGCACCTCTACGGCGTCGATGGCGACACGACTTCGATCGGTGGCATCAAGTGCCTAGAATTCGCCACGGGCACAGAGAAATGGGCGCACAAGGATTTTCGCACGGGCGCTCTGAGTATGGCCGACGGCCGGCTCATCGCCCTGAGCGGCACGGGCACGCTGATGATCGCGCCCGCCTCGCCGACGGGTTTTTCGCCCACGGCCTCGGCCAAGATCCTCGATGGTAAATGCTGGGCGGCGCCGGTGTTGGCCAACGGTTTGATTTATTGCCGCAATACGAGCGGCAACGTGGTCGTCATTGACGTGCGAAAGAAATAGGCCGGACTCAGCTTTATGAAACTCGACCGCCGCTCCTTCCTTCGTAAGTCGGCCGTGGCGGGTGCCGCTTTCGCTGCGGCGCCCTATGTTAGGGCGGCAGCGCCCGGCCGTAAGTTTCGCACCGCGCTGATCGGCTGCGGCTGGTGGGGGAAAAATATCCTCAAGGAAGCCATGGCATCTGGCCGCTGCCAGACGGCCGCCCTGGCCGACGTAGATGCGACCACGCTCGAAGTTGCCGCTGATCAGGTCAACGGCCTCTCCGGCGACACGCCAAAAACCTACAAGGACTACCGCGAGCTGCTGGCTCGGGAGAAGCCGGATATTGTGATTATCGCCACGCCGGATCACTGGCACGCGCTCAACACCATCGCGGCGGTCAGCGCGGGCGCGCACGTCTTCGTGGAGAAACCGACCGGACACACCGTCAACGAAAGTCGCGCGATGCTGAAGGCCGTGCGCGACAGTGGACGCGTTGCCCAGATTGGGCTGCATCGCCGGATCGGCCCGCACCACGTGAGCGGCATGCAGTTTCTCAAGTCCGGCGCGGTCGGCGAAGTTGGCATGGTGCGGGTCTTCGCGCACGGTGGCGGTGATGTCGAAAAACCGTCGCTGAACGAGGCGCCGCCCGACGGTATGGACTGGGATTTTTGGTGCGGCCCGGCGCCGCTGCGACCGTTTAACAAGCGCATCCACCCCGGCGGCTGGCGCAACTACCTCGACTACGCGAATGGCCAACTCGGCGACTGGGGCGTCCACTGGCTCGACCAAGTCATGTGGTGGAGCGGTGATGCCCCGTTGAAACGCGTCTTCTGTGCCGGTGGGCGGCCCGTGCGCGGCGTGCCGGTCTTGAATACGAAAGAGCAGACGAGCGACGCGCCCGACCATCAGGTCGCGACCTACGAGTTCGAGAAGTTTACCTGCGTGTGGGAGCACCGCCGGTTTGCCGATAATAACAGCGAGAAGCACAAGATCGGTGCCTATTTTTACGGTACCAAGGGTGTGCTTCACCTCGGTTGGCGCGATGGTTGGACATTTTATCCGACGGCCAAGAGCGCGAAAATCGAGCACGAGAATCCTCAGCTGCAGGAGCCCGACGGCCACAACCTCGCGCTGTTGTGGGCGGACTTCATGGAGTCGATCGACCAACGTCGCGCGCCGGTCGCGGGCATCGAACTCGCGCATCGCGCCACCGTGCTGCCGTTACTCGGCATGGTTTCGTGGCGCGTGGGCCGCAGCCTCGCGTGGGACGCGGCGACGGAACGTGTCATCGGCGATCCCGAGGCGAACCAACTGCTGAGTCGCCCGTATCGCGAGCCGTGGATTTATCCTTCGGCGTAAGCGTCGGGTAATCAAAAATGCGCGTCGGCCACATCTCGTGAAAATAGCTTCGCTCATCCTTTTCGTCGGTCTCGCAAGCGTGGCCGTGAAAGCGTCAGAAAGCATCGGCGGCAAGGCCCCGGCGCGCGCGGCGCGGTCAGTGCATCTCCAATGGAGCGCGGCAGAGTGCGAGGCGTTTTATGTCGAGGCCACGGTCGCGCGATCGACGCCGGGGACTTATGTTTCGGCGATTGGCTGGAGCGGTGGTTATTTTGGGATTCAAGAAGTGCGCGACGGGAAAAAGGTCGCGATTTTTTCGGTGTGGGATCCGACGAAGGGCGACGACCCGAAGGCGGTGAAACCCGAGGAGCGCGTGGAGTTGCTGCACGAGGGCGAGGGCGTGCGCATCAAACGCTTCGGCGGCGAGGGCACGGGTGGGCAGTGCATGGTGGATTTTCCGTGGGTAGTCGGCGAGACGGTGCGGTTTCTCGTGCGCGCGGAGGTGCACGACGCAGGCGGTGGACGAGGCACGGCTGGCGAGGCGGAAGCGAAGACGGCGTATGCCGGCTGGATTTTTGATCCGGCGCACAAGGAGTGGCGGCACCTCGTAACGTTTCGCACGCGCAACAACGGGAAACTCCTGCGCGGCGTTTACTCGTTTGTGGAAGATTTTAAGCGCGATACCAAGAGCGCGGACGAGGAGCGGCGGGCGCAGTTTGGAAACGCGTGGATGAAGCCGCGCGCGGGCGCGTGGCAGCCGGTCACGCAGGCGAAGTTCACGGCGTCGCGGGCGGACTGGGAGGCGCGCGACACGATCAACGCGGGGCCGGCGGGCGATGGACTGAACGGTTTTTTTCTCGCGACGGGCGGCGAGACGCGGCGGACGACGGAGCTGACGGCGATGATGAAGACGGAAACGGTGCCGACCGCGGCACCGGGGGATTTGCCGGCAGCGGTGTGGGCGTCGAGTGCGGGGGCGGTGGCGCGGTGACGCGAGATGGTGGGCGGGGGTGGCGGGAAGGTCAGCGCGCGGGCTGAATCTTGAGGTTGGCGTAGTGCGCGATCGTACTGCCTTCGAACCAGAGGGCGACGCCGCCCTTGGCGCCGGCACCGGATTTCACGTCGTTGATGATGAGCGTGGGCTGCTCCTGGTGGTTAACGAAGAGCCGGGCCTTATCGCCGGCGACGATGATCTTCACGTGAATCCAAGCGGCGGGTACGATGTCGACGTAGGTCTCGTAGCGCGACGGGGTCTTCTCGCGCAGGGCGGACCACGTGTGCTCGGGATGCGAGATATACTGGGCGGTGTGGTTGCGGCGTTCCTGATCGTCGGAGCGACCGTTGGTGGGGCGCAGGTAAAAGCAGTCGTAGGTCTTGCGGTCCGGCTGCACGCGGAACGCCACACCGACGAAACCGCGCGCGCCACCGGCGGCTCCGGCGGCGGGTTCGCCGGCGAGATCGACCTCGATGGTGCCGTCGGTGAATTCAAGTCCATCGACGAGAGCGAGATGGTCGCGACGGCCGGATTCACCGGCGCCGGCGGCGGACTTTTTCTTGCCGGACTCCTGCTTGGTCGGAGCGGGCTGGGTCGAAGCAGCAGCGGGCGACGCAGTCAGGTTGAGGGCGGAGCGACCCTTGAACGAGACCGGGGCGGCCTCGACTTGGTGGAGCGTGAGCCCGGCGGGCGTGGCGAGGGGAAGTTGGCGCTCTTGCGCAAAGAGCGTGGCGGACGCGGTGGCGCCGGCGAGAAGGAGGATGCAACGGAAGAGGCAGACCGAGAATCGAGGCATGGGGTAGGCGGGTTCGGCTTCGATTGAAGCAGTCTTCGCAGCACTGCCAAGGCGCAATCCGGGCCAGTGGATTCTAGACGCTCCAGCCGGGGCGATAATCATAGCCGGGGCCTAGGAAGCGGTTGGCCGAGGCGAGGTTCGTGACGCGGCCGGCGGTAGAGCCCCACTCCAGGCGCGCCTGCGCGCGAATCGCGGCGACACCGAGCAGCGCGGTTTCGACGAGCGGCGCCGAAATCGAGCAATCCGAACCGCAGCGTTTGTCGGCGCGAATGGCGTCGGTCCACGCTACGTGCGACCCGCCGGCGACGCGCGGGCTCGGCTTGGGCGGAAGCGAGGCGGCGAGTTCTTTCATCCGAGATTCGGTCAGCAGGCGTGCACTGCCGCTGTGGGAGGCGACCCACATCGCGCATTTTTCTCCGTAGAAAATGCTGCCGCCTCCGGGGCGGAATTTGAAGCCCTCGACCGGTTGCGGCGGTGTGATCGCGCCATCGAACCCTTTGAGCGTGACCAGTCCGTGGTTGCCGCGCCCGCGGAAGCGATACATGAGTGTGTTGAGCACGGGAAACGTCTCGTCCTTCGACGCGGTCGTGGCGGGCTCGATCGAGACCGGAGCGTCGAGTGCGGGGGCGGTGGCGCGAGATGGTGGGCGGGGGGATGGGGGTGCGCTCGGCCTCCTTACGTCGTCCGCTACGGGCGATTGATACGGGCCATCGCTGCGGGTGATCGGCTACGGACTTTCGTCATCGATTTTTCCGGTGCGGCCGCGAGCGAGGGCGGCGGTGTGAATCCGCCAGAATATTTCCCAGAAATCCTCGGCGAGCGGGTGCAGCGTGGGATAGCCCGGGACGACGCAGCCCGTGTAGGCCCACTCAGGGGCCTTCGCCGCGAGTACGGCGCGCACGGGATTTTCTGCAACGTAGAAACAGGTGCTCGCGAAGGCGCCGCGTTTCCGCTCCTCGTCGCGCAGCACGTGGTCGTGCGGCTGATGCTGCCAGCGGGCCGGTGCGAGGTGCGGCTTGAGCTGCGTGCGTAAAAACGCGGTGGCGCGGCGCTGGTCGGAGGTCGCGCTCACTCCCATCCACACGAGGTGCAGGTGGTCGGGCATCAGTGTGTAGATCGGGCAGAGCAGGTGTTCGCGCGCCGCGGCGTGGAGGAGGAGTTCGCGAAACACTGCGTGAAACTGCGGGTCGAGCCAGCCCGTGCTCCGGCGATCAATCGGGTGCGTCCAAAAGACCACAGCAGAGCCACGATACCACTCAGGCTCAAGACGCGGGAGGTGGCCGCGAGGCTCTTGGGGCGAGCGCTTCGGGTCGGAGGCGGGTATGCACCGCCTCGTTACCTCGGCGGCTACGGAAATCAAGTGCGGAAGAGGCACGGTAGCGGATGACGGTGGCGGACGACGTAAGGATGCCGGGCTGGGCCGGGGAGGACGGCCTCCTGACGTCGTCCGCTACGGGATTGGGTCGCTACGGGAATGAGCGGGATGCGGTTGGGATCCGGTAGCGGACGAGGTCACGAGGCCGGGCGCGGGGGAAGACGGCCTCCTTACGTCGTCCGCTACGGATTCGTCCGCTACGGGAATGAGCGGGATGCGGGTGGGATCTGGTAGCGGACGAGGTCACGAGGCCGGGCGCGGGGAAGACGGCCTCCTGACGTCGTCCGCTACGGATTCGTCCGCTACGGGATTCGGTCGCTACGCGGTCGGGCCGTCTTCCGCCGCGTCGGGCACTCAATACGAATACGTGGTCGTGAAGCGAAACTCGCGCGGCTGCACCAGATCGTAACGCGTGTAGGCGGGGCCGCGGCCGCCGGGGAGATTAAAACCGTCTGGGGACGTCGCGGAGAACGCGAGGCGGGAGGGGATGATGTCCGTGCGATCGAGGAGATTGTTGACGTTCACCTGGAACCTGACGCGCCCGGGGAGGCTGCGGAATTTCCGCGTGTAGCCCAGCATCAGATCGGCGGCGGTGATGACCCGGCCGGTGATTTCAGCGCCTTTGGAATTTTCGCCGATGACGTTGGCGCTGCGCCAACGCCAGCCGCCGCCGATGGTGAAGCCTTCGAAGCGTCCGCTGCGGATATCGTAGGCGGTGAAGAGGCTGATCTTGTGTGGGCGCACGCCCCAGCTTTTCAACTGCGACTCCCGCTCGTCGTTGAACGCGGCGGTCAGATCGTAGATTTCCTGTGCGATGGTGGCGCCCGTGGACGTGGTGAGCGTCGAGGCATTCGCGGCGGCCGCCGCGCGGCCAAGTTCGAGCCACTTCGCAACCGCACCGCCCGTTTCGTAGGCGGCCGGATCGATCACGTAGCGGCCGGTGGCGTCCTGCGAGACCCCCTGTTTGAGCAGCACGGGATCCGCTCGCTTGAAGCCGTAAAAACCCACGGCCTCCGGGGCCATTTCGGTGCGGCCGGAGGTGGTGTAGGAATAGTTGGCGACGAGGCGCCAGTGGCGTGTCAGGTTGGCCGTGATACGCGCCTCGTAGCCCTTCGTGTCGAAGTCCGAGGCGACCGACGACGCGGGCGGTGTGTATTTGGAACGGATCGGCGCCCACTCGGTGGCGCTGAACGGTCGACCCGCGCCGACGAGCACGGTGCCGAAGGCGTCCATGACGCGGGTGTTCGCCCCTGTGAGTGTCGGCGTAAACGGCGCCGTCACGCGGCCGATTTCGCTGCCGGTGAAATAGACTACACGCGCGTTCAGTCGGCTCTGGAGTAAGTCGAAGCCGAGGCCGAAATCCTGGCCGCGGCCTTTTGAAAGCGGTGCGAGATTGCCGTCGGGGAACACGGTGCGTGCGAGCGGCGGGATGCCGACGTTGGAGGATTTATTGCCAATCAACGAGAGCCACTCGACTGGGTGGTAAACGACGCCGGCGGTCCGCGTTTGGCCAACCATGTTGTTCACTTTGCCTTTCGAGATATCGAGATCGACGACGTCGCCCATGATCGGATCGTTGAGGTAACCGAGCTGGGTGTTTTTAACACGGTCGTCGCGATAGCCGAAGGTCGTGACGAGTTTGCTGTCGAAGAAAAAGCTCTGGGACGCGATCATCTTTGAATCCATTTTCTGCACCATGCCACCGTTGTCGGCGCCGCCGGCGGCGACGTTGGCGTAGGCGGTCGTGAAGGCGCGACCGCCGATGTTGATCGTCGCCGGCAGGGAGCGCCAGTCGCCAGCGCGATAGGTGCCGGTGCTGCCCTCGGTGAGATAATTTCGGACGTTGATGCGATTGTTGGCGTTGGAGGGATCGGTGCTGAACGGGCGGCCGGCAAGGACGAGCCACGAGTTGGCGCGGCGGTCATTGACGTCGATGCGCGCGACGGAGGCAGCGAGGCGGTGGCGGCCGAGCCCTTTCCATTTTGGTTCGAGGGTGTAGGAGGCGGAGAGGCGGGACTCGCGGCTGTCGCCGTAGTGGATGTCGCGCGTCCACGTGCCGTCGAAATACATGCGGCCGACGTAGGGGTTGGTCGGGCCACCGACGCCGAGCGTGCGGTTGGCCTCGCCGCGCAACGTGGGCGTGTTGCCATTCATCACGTTCGCGACGGCGCGCGTTTCCTGGTAGTTGTGCGCGAGGTTGAAGATTACGTTGCGCGTCGGCTGCCAGTCCGCGGTTAACGTGTAGTTGTGGAGATTTTGGTCGCGAAACATACCGGGGCCGACGGCATTGCCATTGAGCGGAAAGAATTTCGGGTCGTGGATGCGGAGTACGGGCGCGGTGATGCCGCGCGTGCCGTCGGGGGCGCGGACGGCGGCGGTGTTGTAGCTGCCGGTGAAGAACGTGCCGATGGCGTCTAAGATCGTGTGATCGTTTTCAATGTAGACGTAGCGGTGAGTGGTGCCGCCGACCGCGCCATCGCGACCGACCACGCCGACCAATTGTTGCGCGGCGGTGGGCACCGTGTTGTTGGGCACGAACGAGACGGCGCTCACTCCGAGGGCCTCGCGGTTGTCATACCACGCGAGCACCTGTTCGGCATCGCTGAAGGAGCGGACGATGGCGTTGATGTCGCGGCCGACCTCGCCCATCGCAGTGAGCGTGACGGAGCGGAGCGGGCGCCACGTGACGGAGCCGAAGACGCGGCGCTTGTCCTGAAAATCGAAGGCGCGCCAGCCGCCGTTTTCCTGGTGTAGGGCGGCGACGGAGACCGCGAGTTTGTTTTTGACGATGACCTTGTTGGCATCGACCTCGAGGCGCTGACGGGACCAGGAACCGAGGCCGTAGCGGATGGCGGCGGTGTCGCGGTGGGTCTCGGCGATTTTGGAGGATTGGTTGAGCAGACCGCCGGGCGCACCGATGCCGAAGAGGATGCTATTGGGTCCGCGGGCGTCTTCGAAACGGCCGACGCGATATGGGTCAGACGGCGTGATGCTCGTGAAGTAATCCATGCCGATACTCGCGAGGAGTCCGCGGATCTGGATACCGGCGAAGAGGGCGTGGCCGCCGATGATACGGTTTTGCTCGGAGGACGCGCCCTGCGAGTTGGTGTCCATCTCGGAGTTCACGGAAAACTCGAGGAGATGGGCGATGTCCGTGATCGCGAGGTCGTCGAGAAACTCTTTCGTGAAGACGGAGACCGAGCTGGCGGTGTCGCGGAGCTTCGTGTTGAGGCGGCTGCCGGCGAGGGTGTTTTCGGCGGCGTAGCCGAGGTCGTTATGGGTGGAGACGGTGAACGGGCTGAGCTCGACGACGTCGGCGGTCGGGGGCTTCGGCGGGGAAGCGGGCGCGGCAGCTTGGGCCACGAGTGACGACGGCAAAAGGGAGGCGACCATGAAGGCAGCGATGATTTTAGAGGGCATGATCAGGGGTGACTTTTACGGGGCCGATGCGGCGAGAGATTGCGGCGGGGTGCAGGTTTACGCTCCTCCGGGCCGCCACGGTGTCAATCTCACGAAGCGCCGATCAACTCTGGCAAATTTCCGCTGGTCGTCAGGGCGCGAGGGTCTTCAAGCCGACAGCCTTCGCGAGGGCGGCTTGGCGCGTGTCGTAGGTCACAAACGTGCGTGCGCCGAGCTCCAGCGCGGAGGCCACGTGCAGCACATCGAGCGCGCGCGTGCCGAGTTTGGCGGTGTGGGTGCGGCTCAGTTCGGCGGTGCGATCAAGCGCGGCGCGCCAGAGAAGGTCGGTGATGACTAGCCGGCCGTTTGACAAATCGTCGCGGAAATGGGCGCGCACGGCCTCATGCTGGGAAGCATCGATGTCGCCTCGAAACTCGGCCAACGCGATCGCGTTAGTCAGTTCCGCCGAGACAAATTTCGTGATCGGGACTGCCCCGCGCAGCGTCGCACGCCACGCCACCATCGCACGCGTGCGCGGATCGTGGAGATAAAGCGCGCGGAGCGCGCTGGAATCGCAATAGCTCTCCTCAGCGGTCGCCACGGTTGGCCTCATCCAGCGCCTTCATTGCCGCATCGCTCATCGGCTTGGGCATATAGCTCAGCAACCGCGCGTAATAGTCGATCGGCGGCTGCGGCTTTTTCGGCTTCTCCGTGTAGGCGCGCAACACGAACGCCGCCTTGCCGCGATCGGTGATAATGACCTCGCCCTCGCGTTCGATCCGGTCGCGGATTTTCGGAAACGACGTGCGCAATTCGCGGATGGTGGCGGTGCTCATGGCGTGTGACTCAAGCGTGAGTCACACAGACCGGCAAGGCGCAAACGGTGCCGGGTGGCGCACCAGTCAGATTTGAAAGGGGAGAGCTTGGGCGGAAGGACCGGGCGACGGTGCGGCGGAGGCGCGGGGAGTTACGGGGATGGGGATGAGGCGGGCTTTGGCCAGGCGAGGTGATGGTGGAGAAAATCGAAGGAGCCCTCGCCGTTGATGCTGTGGCCGCCTTGGAAGTATTCGAGGCGGGTGCGGTCGGCGAGGCCGAGTTGGGCGTAGAGCCAACCAACCTTGGCGTATTCGTGGGCGACCCAGGGATCGCGCCCGACACGGTCGAGGTGGCCGCGCTCCACCATGAAGGGGCGCGGCACCATGAGGTAGGCCATTTCGGCGTAGTCGAACGTGTGCCCAAGATTCCAATACGGCATCTCCCACTCGATCGTGCGCATGAAACTGAAGGGCTGGTCGGTGGCGGCGACCTTGCGGGTCCACGAGTTGAAATCGCCCGAGCAGATGGCGAGGCAGTATTTTTCGAGGATGGTCGGCACGCGCATGGCGGTCTCGCCGCCGTAGCTCAGGCCGTAGAAGGCGATGCGTTTCCCGTCGACGAATGGCTGGGTGTCGAGCCAGCGCAGGATCTGGTCGTGCTGGGCGAGAATGAAGGAGAAGAGCGAGGCCTGCACGGTATTGGCCTTGCGACTGAGGTAACGGTAGCGGTCCTCACCGCGGTAGAGATTGAACGGTGCAAACGTAATGAAGCCGCGCTCGGCGAGGGCGGCGGAGAAGTTGTTGTAGGCGGGGTTGTCGCCCTCGAGGGTATCGCGAGGGAGGCTGTTGCGCCCGCCCTGACAGACGACGACGGGACGGCGTTCGCCGGGACGGAGGTCGGTGGGCACGACGAGTACGCCCCACGCGAACACTTCGGGCCAGACATCGAGCACGACATCGTAAGCGGTCCATTTTGCGGTGGCGGCGATTTGGCGGGTGCGCGGTTGGAACGGGAGGAACGGTTCATCGAAGCGGCCCATGGCGTCGGCGTGGAAGCGTTCGCGATAGGGTTTGGCACCGGCGATGAACTTTTCGGCGGAGTGGGTCGGCAGGCGGCGCTTCGTCGACCACGTGGTGTCGGCGAGCTCGGGCATGATGCGGTGGAGAAACGCGCCGTCGCGGACCTGGTCGGATTTTTGGACGAGAGATTGGACGTGGGTTTCGAGTTCGCGGAAGAAGCGGGCTTCGCGGGTGGCGGGCTGGAAGGAGGTGCGGCGCTCCCGTGGAATCGAGCGGGAGAGCGGCGTGAGCTGCGCTACGCCAAGGCGGCGCGCGAACGCGGCGAGGGCGGCGTCGCCGAAAGCGTGGGTGTCGCTGCGGAAGAGGAGCGGCGGTGGAAAGCGATCACCGGTGGCGACGCGTAGGACTTCGGCTTGGACGCGCGTGAACTCGGGTGTGCGCCAGTCTCCTTTGTGGCCGGTGATTAAGGGCACGTTGCTGTGCTCGACGATGAGGGTGCGGGGTAAAATGAGGCCGGCGATTTCGGCGTCACCGAATTCGCGGAGGAGGCCCCACACGTTGCGATAGATGGGCTCGCTCCAGACCTGTTGGCGGGAATCGAAGTAACCGCTGACGAGGGCCGCGGAGAATCGCGAGTCGATGGCGGCGGCGTAGAAGGCGGTCTGACCGCCCTCGGCGTAACCGGCGATGCCGAGCGGCAAGGTGCCGCCGTGGCGCGTGCGGAGCCAATCGGCGGCGGCGAGGGCGGTCTGAATGTCGTAGCCGATGACGTGGCGGCCGAGATGAAACGCTTGGCGGTAAATCCACTCCCGGTGCGTTTGGTCGGTTTTGCGGAGCTGGGCATCGTCGGTTGTCAGTTTCGCGCGACTGATTGTAACCGGGAGGAGAAGTTCGAAACCACTTTCCGCGAGGTGGCGGGCGGCTTGCTCGTCCGGAGCAAGGCCCGGGGCGAGGCCGAGGTAGTGTTCGGGCGTTTGGTCGGCATCGGGGATGAAAACGGCTTGCGCGACGGGCGGAGCCGTGGGCTCCACGTACAAGCCGGAGCCCCACACGCCGTCGAGCACGGGCCAGCGCACCTGCCATACGCGGTAGCGCGCGGTCTCGGCGACGAGGGCCGGTTGGGTGTCGTCGCCGTAACGTTCGAGGGCGGCGGGCAAGCGAGAGTCGACGACGCCGAGGATGGATTGGAAACGCGCGCGGTTGGGCTCGACGGAGCGGGCGTAGGCGGCTGGCGAAGAGAAATCGCGCGACCAGTGCGCGCCGCGTTTCGCCACAGACTCGGAGATCTTGCGCTCGGCGAAGGCGTGGGCGCCGTCCATGAGTCGCGTGGAAAGGTCGGCTTCGGGCCAGTCGAGCGGCGCGGTTTGTGGGAGTGGGGCGCCGCGGGCGGGCTCAGCGGCCCCGAGTGGAAGGGCGCAAAGGAGGAGAGTGACGACGAAGTAATGGCAATCGGAAGGGGGCACGGGTCAGGGGCGCACGGTCACCGGGGAGCTGATACGGCGGGGCGTTTTTGGATGGAGGGGTAGGGACGGCCGGCGATGAGGCGCGAGCCGTCGGTGAAACCCTCGGGGCGGTCGGTGAGTGTGCGGATCAGGCGGGAGCGCCAGTCGGCGAGCTCGATGGCGTGAGTGTCAACGGGGGCGAGGTCGTGTTCTTCGCGCGGGTCGGATTCCAGATTGAAGAGCTGCTCGGTGCCGTCGGCAGGGCGCCAGACGTATTTGTGGCGACCGTCGGTGAGCGCGTGGAAGGCTTGGGCGGGGCCGTAGGTGTTGGCGTGTTCGGAGTGGAGCGTGGCGCGGAGGGGCGTGGAGGCACCGCGCAAGGTGGCGACGAGACTGATGCCGTCCATGGGTTTGGGTGGCGGCAGGCCGGCGAGTTCGAGCAGCGTCGGCATGATGTCTTCCAGGCACACGGGTTGGAACGAGCGGAGGCCGGCCTTGAATGTGAGGTCGGGCGAGGCGGCGATGATGAACGGGATGTTGGCGGAGCCCTCGTAGGGTTCGCATTTGCGGAAGTAGCCGTGGTCGCCGAGGAGTTCGCCGTGATCGGTGGTGAAGACGATAATCCACGGGCGGCCGGCGGCGCGGCTGCGGGCGGTGAAGGCGGCGATGAGCGGGGCGAGCTGTGCGTCGAGGTGTTCGATGAGGCCGAAGTAGCCGGCTTGGGCAGCGCGAAGTTTGTCTCCTTCGAGGCGGATGCGGTGGCCGTTGCGGTCGCCGTCGGGAGAGAGTGCGTCCCACTTGACCCAATCGCCGCGCGCGGGAGCGGGGAGGGCGGCGGTGAGGTATTTGTCGAAGTAGGCTGGCGGAGGGAAGAGGGGTGGGTGCGGGGCGTAGAAGGAGGCGGTGAGAAACAGCGGTAGGGCGGGAGCAGTTTCGGTGATGACGGAACGGGCGCGGGCCGCTACCCAGGCGGTGGGGTGAAGTTCCTCGGGGAGCGCCCAAGGCTTGGCCTGCCAGAAATTCGTGGTGACGCCGAGGCTCTCGATCACGGCGCGGATGCCGCGAGATTCGGGGGCGGCGGCGCGGAGGGTGCGGTCGTAATCGTCGTCGGAGAGGTAGGTGGAGCCGAGGAGTTCGCGTTGGTAGCCGATGAATTTGTTCGGCGGGTTTTGGTGCATGTTGCGACCGACGAGCACCGTCGCGTAGCCGGCATCGGCCAGGAGCGCGGGGAAGGTCGGGTGCTTGATCGGGAACGGCGCGTAGCCGACGAGACCGCTCGTGGACGGGTGCAATCCCGTGAGCAGAGAAAGGCGAGCGGGGATGCACGACGGGCAGGTGGAATACGCGCGGCGGAACAGGGCGCCCTCGCTTGCGAGGCGATCGAGGGTGGGGGTTTTGACGACGGGGTGGCCGACGGCGGAGAGGCTGTCGCCGCGCCACTGGTCGGGCATGAGCAACAGGATGTCGGGGCGCGGGGCGGCGGCGTGGGTACGGACGAGAACGCCGAGCAGAAAAACGAGGAGGGACAGGTGGCGGATGGGGTGCACGTGAAGGGGCGACGCGCGCAGTTCGACGGGGGCGCGGTCAGTCGAACATGAGATGGCAGATGATTACGGAAGCGACTACGCCGACGAAATCGGCGACGAGGCCGGCGGCGACCGCGTGGCGGGCGCGGCGGACGGCGACGGAGCCGAAGTAAACGGCGATGACGTAAAAGGTCGTTTCGCTGCTGCCAAAGATGGTGCCGGCCATGCGCGTGGTGAGCGCGTCGGGGCCGAGGCGTTGGACTAGTTCAGCGAAGAGTGCGGTGGTGGCGCTACCGCTGAGCGGGCGCACGAGGACAATCGGAAGAAGATCGGGAGGAAAACCGAGGGGGACGAGCAACGGGGCGAGTGCGCTTTTGAGCGCTTCGATGCCGCCGGCGCCGCGGAACATGCCGATGGCGACGAGGATAGCGACGAGGAACGGGATGACGCGGATGGCGACTTGAAAACCCTCCTTCGCACCGTCGACAAATTCCTCGTAAACTTTCACCCCGCGCAGCGCCGCGTAGAGCGGGAACAGCACGAGGAGAAAGGGCACGGCGAGCAGCGAGAGCGTGCCGATGGCGCGCAGCGCGACGTGCTGGGATGAAGTGTCCTCCCACGGCGGCAGCGGGACGTGGGCCGGAAAAATCTGCGCGTGCAGCGCGGCGGTCGCGGCGTGGTAGCCGGCCGGGGCCAAGACCATCCACGCGACCAGGGCGGCGAACAGGGCGAGCAGCAGGCCGACGACGGCGCGGCCCCAGCCGGGCATCGGCGCGGGTTCGGCGAGGATGACGGGGGCGATTTCGGTGGCCGGGTCGGCGGAGGGGAGGGGGGCGGTGGCTGCGGCGCCTTCGGGCGCGACGCGGAACATGCGCCAGTTTTGCATCCACTTCACGACGGCGACGGCGACGATCGTGGAGAAAACAGTGGCGAGAAACGCGGTGCCGACGATGGCGGTGGGGTCTTTGGCTTTTTGCGCGGCGAGGATGGCGATGGCGGTCGTAGGGAGAAGTTGGATGCTGCTGGTGTTGATCGCGAGGAAGGTGCACATCGCGTTCGTCGCGGTGCCGGGATGTTTGTTGAGGGTTTCGAGATCGCGCATGGCGCGGAGCCCGAGGGGCGTGGCGGCGTTGGAGAGGCCGAGCATGTTGGCGGCCATGTTCATGACCATGGAGCCCATCGCGGGGTGCTCGACCGGGACGTCCGGGAAGAGCCGCCGCATGATCGGACGCAAGGCGCGGGCGAGGAGTTGCACGAGGCCGCTGCGCTCGGCGAGACGCATGAGGCCGAGCCAGAGTGCCATGATGCCGACGAGCGGAAGCGCGATTTTCATCACGGCGGTGTCGGCCATTTGAAACGCGCCGGCGGTGACTTCGGCGATCCGGCCGGTGGCGGCGCCGATGATCGCGGCGAGAAGGACGAGGGCGAGCCAGAGGTAATTCAGCATCGGGGGATGATTTCAACGATGCGGGTGGGCGGATGGGGAGCCAGCGCGAAAGTGGCGGGGCGCGACGCAGGAGGTGGCGCGAAAGTTCCCGCACGGGGTCGGCGCTTCGGAACTAAAGTTGCCAAGCAACACGGAAGGAACTCTCGTCGCGCTATGAACGTTGCCGGCAATGTGAACGAAGACCTGGCCTGGCTCCCTATGGGGAGTCTTGGACGATGCGGAGGTCAGGCGCGTGGTTGACCGTGGGAAGTATTCGGGGCGATGGAGAGCGGGCCGTTTCTCTCTCCTGTGGTTTTGGGCGGCTTGGGCGGTGGCTGCACTCGGCGCCGACGCGGTGGAGCCGGTGCTCACGAGTGTCGCGGAAATAAAATTGCTGACCCCACAGGAGGCGGGGAAGGGACGGTCCGTGCGGTTGCGAGGTGTTATCACGGTTTGGCTGGGCAGCCGAAACGGCTCGTTTTTGCAGGATGAAACAGGTGGGGTTTTTATCGCGATGCGGCAGGGCGGCACGACGTTTGTGCGTGTCGGGGATTGGGTGGAATGCCGGGGCCGCACGGCACCGGGCGGCTACGCGCCGATGGTGCAGTTGGAGCAGTTTGACTACCTTGGGCGGAAGGAGATTCCCACTCCCGTGGCGATGAGTTTGGGCGAGTTCTCCACCGGTCGACACGACGGAGAGTGGGTGGAAACGCGAGGAATTGTGCGGAGCGTGATTCAGTCCAATCTGGACGCGCGGCCGGAGCTGCAAGTCGCCTTGGGTCAGGAGCGACTCCGCGTTCCAATCTACGATGTGCAAAGCGAGGTGCCCGAGAACTTGGTGGATGCGGAAGTGCGACTGTTTGGGACCGCCAGCGGCTACTTTAATCAGGATCGGCAACTTTTGATGCCGGCGCTGAGAGTGTCTGACTGGAGCCAGGTGGTCGTCACACGGCCCGCGTCGGGAGATCCGTTTGCGTCCGACCTGCGCTCGACAACGAGCCTGTTTCGCTATGCACCCGGCGATCGCTGGGACCATCGCTGCAAGCTCAAGGGCGTGGTGACACATGCTATCCCCGGAAAAGTTTTGTTTATCCGTGACGATGACGGCGCCCTCTATGTCGAGACGACGCAAGCCACTCCGCTGAAACCGGGCGATGTGGTGGAAGTGGCCGGATTCCCCGCCATCGGATTGGGGACAACCTATCTCCAAGATTCGGTGTTTCGCGTCGTGGGTTCTGCGGCGGCCCCCGCGCCCGTGGCTGCAAATCCGGAGATGATCGTGCAGGGCAAGGTCCGTCCCAGCGAGTTGGTCGCGATCGAGGGTGTGCTCGTGGAAACGACGCGGCTGCGCGACCGCTGGATGCTCACGTTGAAGGCGGCGGAGCACACTTTTGATGTCGATTTGGACGCGTCGCCTACCGGCGCCGCGGCGACCTGGCCCGAACGTGACAGCCGGCTGCGAGTCGTCGGAGTCGTCTGGAACGAACGAGTTGATTCCCGAAGCCGCAACATTGTGCCCGAGTCGTTTCGCGTGCTGCTGCGCTCGGCGGCGGATATCACAGTAATCGAGCGGGCCTCGTGGTGGACGGATGCGCGGTTGGAAAGAGTCATTGGGACGCTGCTCATTGTGATGGTGGCGGCCTTGGGCTGGATCTGGCTGTTGCGGCGGCGGGTGGACGCACAGACCGCGACCATCGCCGAGAAGGTGGCGCGCGAAGCCGTCGCCGAGGAGCGCGCCCGGACAGCGTGCGAAATCCACGACACCGTCGCACAGGGATTCATGGCGCTCGGCTTTCAATTGGAAGCGCTCTCTTCGGAATTGCGGGAGGCCAGCCCGCCCGTGCGGCAGCAGTTGGATCGGACGATGAAAATGCTGCGCCACAGTCACGAGGAGGCGCGGCACTCGTTGAAGCAAATGCGCGGCCGCTCGGAAGAAACCAAAGGGCTTTCGCCGGCTCTGCGGGAAGCGATGGAGCGCGGCATCGCGAACTTCACCCCCGAGCATTTTCGCTATCTGGAGAAAGGCACGCCGTTCCCGCTCCCGGAACTCGCCGAACACAACATTCTGCGCATCGCGCAGGAAGCCGCCGCCAACGCGGCGAAGCACGCGTCCGCGCGCAATCTCGAGGTGGAACTGAGCTTCGAGGCGGACGGGACGCGCGTGCGGATCGCGGACGATGGTTGCGGCTTCGAGTTGCGGCCGACCGCGGACTTGGCCTCCGGCGACCACTTCGGCCTCCAGATCATGCACGAGCGAGCGCAGCGGATCGGAGCCAGTCTGAAAATTCGTTCTCAGCCCGGCGCGGGCACGGAGGTCATTTTATTTCTCCCGCGAGTTGCCGCTCAACGGCAGACTGCTTGATTCATCGAGACCGAAGGAAAATGACTACAGCCCCCATTCGTATCCTGCTCGTCGACGACCACCTCATGGTTCGGCTGGGCCTCGCCAGTATGCTCGGCCGGGAGCGCGATCTGCAGGTGGTGGCCGAGGCCAGTTCCGGGGCCGAAGCGATCAAGCAGTGCGAGGTTCATCGCCCGGACGTCGTGTTGATGGATATTCGCCTGCCTGACATGAGCGGGATCGAGGCCACTGCGGTCATCGTGAAGCAGCGTCCCGAAATCAAAGTCGTCATGCTGACGACCTATGAGGGCGACGAAGATGTCTTTCAGGCGATCAAGGCGGGCGCCAAAGCGTATTTTACGAAGTCAGTGGCCGGGCCCGAACTGGTGCAGGCGATCCGGGCGGTCCACGGTGGACAGTTTTGTCTTCCTCCGGATATCGCCGGGAAGTTGGCGCAGCGCTATTCGCTACCGGAGCTCACGCCCCGCGAGCGCGAAATCCTCGAGCGCATCGCCGGCGGACGCAGCAACAAGGAAATCGCCGCGCTGCTCAATCTGGCGGAAAACACCGTCAAGAATCACGTGCACGTCATTTTGGAAAAGCTCGGCGTGCAGGACCGCACCCAAGCGGTCACGAACGCCATCAAGCGCGGCATTCTGCACATCGGGTAGTCGGGCAGGTCGGGGTGGTATCCGAAAGGACTAGTTCGGCTTGGTCCGAATGAGGCGAGGGGGTGCATTGCAAGATCAGGACGGGGGTGGCGTCTATGGTTTTATCCCAGCGAGAGCCCCTTTTCCCGCAGGTAGCCTGCGACCTCGTCAACGATCCATCCTATGAACCCCAATAAAACTTGTGCCTGCCGGATCTCCCTCCTGCTGGGCCTGACAGTGTCTCATTTGGCCGCGCAGACAGCGCCGGCCGTGCCAACCGAAACCATCGAGCTGAGTCCGTTTGTTATCACCACGGATAAAGACGTAGGCTACCTCGCAGCCAACACGCTTTCAGGCAGTCGACTGAACACGAAGCTTTACGACACGTCGGCTTCGATTTCCGAGATGACTCAGGAATTTCTCATTGATATCGGAGCGAATGACACGATGGCGGCGGTGGACTACGCGCTCGGATTTGAATCCGACCGAGCCGGCGCGACCGACAACATATCGCAGTTCAACTCCCAGAATGTGGTGGCGCGCGGGGTGGGTCGCAGCGGCACGGTCGCGCGCGACTTCTTTTCGTGGAACCTCAGTTCCGATTCCTTCAGCACGGAACGCTTGAGTCTGAGTCGTGGGCCCAATTCGGTGCTCTACGGTATCGGCAATGCGGGCGGCATTATCAACAGCACGTCGAAACGCGCCAACTTCCGCCGTGCGACCGAGGTGAATCTCAAGGTGGACGCCGACAACAGTTGGCGCTTTCACATCGACCACAATCAACCGTTGGGGAGCAAACTCGCCCTGCGCGTAAATGTGCTGGCGGATGACATGCGCACTTGGCGGGAACTCGAATACACGAAAGACCAGCGGGCCCAACTCGCCGGCACGTGGCGGCCGTTCAAACGCACGGAAATCCGGGCTGACTATGAACGTGGACGGCAGGATCGGCTCATCGGGCTGCGGTTTTCCGCCCGCGACTATTTTCTCCAATGGGCGGATGCCGGCTCGCCGGCCTACGACCGGGCGATCAACGGCAATACCTATCCGACCGGCACGGTGGCTTGGAGCACGGTGCCGCGTTTGGGATATAACGGCGACGATAACCAATGGTTCAACTATCAGCGCTTTGCCCGGACGCGTGGTCGCGACGGCTTGACGAGCGATGGTGTCAAATTGGCGAATGAAACCTATCTGCCGTTTTCTGCGGTGATCGGCGGTCCGGCATCGACTTCGAACAACGCCTACTGGACGGGTTCGGTTTTTCTCCAGCAGGAGCTGAGCAAGAACCTCTATGTCGAACTGGCCGTGAACAAACAATACAGTGAACGCACCGTGCTCCGGGGCGTGTCGCAGAATTTCATGGGACTGATGCAGGATCCCAACAAGACCCTCCCCAACGGAGCGGCCAACCCGCGCTACGGGCAATTCTTCATGGAGGGGCAGGCACTGAAAAACATCGCGACCGGCAATACCCTGAACAAGCGGGCGTCGCTGACCTACGAGTTCGATTTGAAAAACAAATGGCTCGGGCGCCACCGTTGGCTGGCTCTGGCCACGAGTGAAAACTCGGACAATCTCGTCAAGCAGTTGAACGAGGCAAATCTCACGCCGTTGAGTCCGACGTTGCCCGCTCTGACCAATGCCCAGAACACGATCAACCGCCGCACCTATCTGAATTTCAACGGTGGCAATCGTTACTTCAATCAGGATCCCTTCCGCACGGTCCAGGCGCCGATTCCGTTCACGGACTCGGTCAACGGTTTGGCGGGCACGATTACCCCGGGCTTTTTCGTCAGCAGTCTGACCCCCTCCACATCGGTCAACGATGCGATGATGATCGCCGGTCAGAGCACCTTTTTGAATGATCGGCTGTCCTTCACCTATGGCCTCCGCCACGACAAAGCGGACCGGCAGAACAGTTTCCTCGTGCGCAACCCCACGACGCAGGAGGTGACTGGCGCGACCTTGACGCCGACTTCCACTTACAGCGGCAACACGCAGACGCTCGGGTCGGTCGTTCATCTCACCCCGTGGGTTTCTGTCTATGGCAACCGCTCGCAAAACTTTACGCCGCAGTCGGCATTGGACGTCTCGGGCGAAAACATCGGCAACGTGCAGGGCAAAGGTAAGGACTACGGGCTCAAGTTCAGGCTCGGCGACAATCGGCTTTATGCCCGGGTAGGCTACTACACGTCGTCGGCCGTGGGAACCGTTGCCCGGAATTCCGCGGTTATATTCAATATCCAAAACATCTGGTTGGCGATTGAGGGAGCCAGCGGACCGCACGCGGTCAAATTTACGGGCAGTCCGGGCAACAACACCGATACCCAGGATTTCAACGTGGAAGGCTATGAGTGCGAGGTGACGGCGAATCCGTTCAAGGGCCTGGCGCTCACGCTCAACTATGCGACGCTGAATGGTAAGACGAGCAATCTCTACCCGAACAGCCGGGCCCACGTGGCCGCAAACCGTGCGCTCTGGGCTGCGAACAGCAGCCTGCCGCTGACGACCGGCGGCGGTGGCACGGTAGGCGGCACCTTGGCCGCGATCGATGCGCTGCAGGTTCAGGATAATTTGCAGAACAGCCGGGAAGGCGCGGGTAACTATCGCGATTCATTCAACGCGTTTGGGCGCTACGAATTTCAATCACCGAAGCTGAAGGGTTGGAGTGTGGGCGCCGGAACCCGTTTCCGAACGGGCCGCGTGCTCGGCTATAACGCCAGCGCACAACCCATTCGCGCGCCAAAGCTGTTCATGGCCGACGCCAACCTCGCCTATCGGCGCCCGATCTGGAACAAGCAGGTAAATATGCGGCTGCAGGTGAATATCCAAAACCTCTTCGACAATCAGGATCTGATCTGGGCTTCGATTGATCCCGTGACCTACGTGAAAAATGACTACACCCTTTTCACGCCTCGCCAAATTACTCTCTCCGCCAGTTTCCAGTTTCGATGAGTGCACGGTGCGATGCAGTGCGTGGGCCGGCCACGCTCGTTGAGACTTCCCGGCCGGGCGCAAGATCGGTAAACTTTCGTTCTTAAATCCTCCCATGAAAATCCATTCATTCTGTTCCGTTCTCCTTCTGCTTAGCTTCGCCTCTGCGGCTGCGCTTGGTCGCGCGGCCGACTCCTCCGCGAAATTGCCACCACCTTGGCAGAATCAAGATATCGGTAGCGGGCGGGTCGGCACAGAAGTCCCGCCGGTGCCGGTCGAGAAGTTTGGCAAGAACGCCCTGTTTGGAAAAGGTGCGCAGATCGCCGGCAACGCAAAGCACGCCGACGGCGTGTTCACGTTGCAGGGCACGATGGATATCTGGGGACCGATGGACGGAGGCCAAGTCGTCTGGCAAAAGGTGCAGGGCGACATCGAGATCGTCGCCCGTGTCACGAGCATGGATAATCCCGGAAAGAATGCCCACGCGAAGGCCGGCCTTTGTATTCGCGAATCGCTCGAAGGAGCGGCGCGGAGCGTGACGCAGTGCATCACGCCCGTCGACGGCTCGCAGTTTTTGTATCGCGCCGCGAAAGCCGAGAAGACCGATCGCGTTCGACCCGACCCCGCCGCGCCGAAGCCCAGCGTGCCCAAGGAAAAATTCCCCTGCTGGCTCAAGCTCGTGCGAAAAGGCAATGTCTTCACCGGCTACGAATCCCTCGATGGCGAAACCTGGTGGCACACCGGCACAATCACCCTCGATTTGAAGGCGGATGCCTTGGTGTGCCTCACGACGTCGTCGCATACCACCAACACTCTGACCACGGCGGTGTTCGATCACGTCACGCTGAGCGCGAAGTCCAAATGAGGCGCGCCATGCATGCCACACTCGGCGGAAAACTCATAACCGCTACCGTCCTGTTGGCAGCGATTGCCCTCACCCCGGCCATGGCCCAAGGCAAAGCCAAGGCTACCGCCCAACCCGGGCAACTGGGTCGGGTGATGACCATCGGGATCGACGGGTCCGATCCGCGGCTGGTTTGTGAAGCGGAAGGAATTCAGGCGCCCAACTGGACGCCCGACGGGAAATGGCTCGTCTGCAACGGCATCATCGCGGGGAGCAAGGTGCTGCTCCGAGTCGCCGCCGACGGCAGCACCCAGCCGGAGTTGATTCCGACCGGCACGATGAAGGTGGCGAGCAACGACCATGTGCTTTCGCCCGACGGGAAGACGATCTACTTCACCGTGAACCCGCATCTCTACGCGGTGCCGTTCGCGGGCGGCACACCCCGGCGCATTTCCAACGAGCACCCGGCTGCGACGGCGTTCAAATATTTCCTTCACGGTGTTTCGCCCGACAACAAGACACTTGCCTACGTCGGTGTGAGTGCCGTCGGCGACGATGCGTGGGGGCGGGCTGACATCTTCACGATACCTGTCGCCGGCGGCCCGGATACGCGACTGACGGACACACCGGCGCCCGATGACGGCCCCGAGTATTCGCCCGATGGTAAGTGGATTTACTTCAACTCCGAATTAAACGCGAAGGTGCCCGGCCATTCGCAGTGCTACCGCATGAAGTCCGACGGCAGCGGCATCGAACAACTTACCCACGATGAGCGGGTGAACTGGTTTCCGCACATCTCGCCGGACGGGAAGTGGATCGTCTATCTCAGCTATCCGCCCGGCACGTTGAAGCACCCGGCCAACAAGGCGGTCATTCTTCGACGCATGCGACCTGACGGCAGCGAGCAGGCCGACATCATCGCGTTCAACGGCGGCCAAGGCACCATCAACGTCAACAGCTGGGCACCCGACAGCAGGCGCTTCGCCTATGTCGACTATCCGGTTCAGCCCGCCGCGAGTTCGAAGTAGCTAAGCACGGATATGAAACGGCTCCAGTTGGCTGTTCGTTCGATTGCTCTCGTTTTCGTCGCTGAGCTTTCACTCCACGCGGCGGATGCGGTGGAGCGTCCCCGTATCGTTGGCATCGCCGAGGTTTCGCTCTTTGTGCACGACCTCGAAAAATCGCGGACCTTCTACAAGGAGTTCCTCGGCTTCGATGAGCCCTACTCGCTCAAGGGTGAAAACGGCGCGGTGAGTCGGACGTGGATCAAAGTCAGTGATCGGCAAACGATTGAACTGGTCCCCGAGCAGGCTACCGGAACCGATCGGCTCAATCGTATCTCGTTACAGGTGGACGATGCCGAAGCGATGCGTCGCTACCTGGCGGCGCGCGGGATAAAGGCGCCGGACGCAATCAGCAGAGGCAAAACCGGTGACCCCAATTTTTCGGTGCGCGATCCCGACGATCACGTCGTCGCGTTTGCGCAGTCTACGCCGGATGGGTGGATGTGGCGCGAGCAGGGCAAGTTTCTACCCGAGTCGCGCGTTTCGACGCGGATTTCTCATGTGGGGTTGCTCGTCGGAGACCTCGAAGCGGGGCTGGGCTTTTATCGGGGCATCCTCGGCGGGAGGGAGACCTGGCGCGGCGGGGCCAATCCGAACGTGCTCACCTGGGTGAACGTGAAGTTGCCCGAGGGAGAGGATTACCTCGAATTCATTCTCTATGCCGCGCTCCCGGCGCCCAACAAACGCGGTGGCACCCACCATCTCTGCCTCGAAGTTCCCGATGTTGAAAAGACCAAGGCTACGCTGATGGCGCGAGCCGCGCGCATTGGCTACACACGAGAAATCGAAATCAAAACGGGCGTCAATCGTCGCCGCCAGATCAACCTCTTCGATCCCGATGGCACGCGTGTCGAGGTCATGGAGCCCAATACCGTGGACGGTAAACCCGTTCCGTCCTCGACCGCCCGGCCGCCCAGCAGCCGAGCTCCTGCTTTGTGAATATCAAGCGCCTCCTCCTTGTTTTCCTCGTCACCGCAGCACTGCTCGGCGCAGCCGATTTGCCCGGCGTGAAATGGCATCCCGGCCACTATATTTTTGTGGCAAGATCGCCGCTCACCAAGGAGCTGCTTACGCTGCCACATTTTCGTGGCGTGCAAAAGGTCTACGTCTGGCGGGACTTTGAAACGGCGAAGGGGCGCTACGATTTCTCCGCGCTGAGAGCCGATCTGGCGCTGGTGAAGAAATACGACCGGCAACTCGTCGTGCAGTTTTCCTACAAGAAATTCTTCGTGAAGGGTCGGAGCGTGCCCGACTACCTGATCGGACCGGATTATGGCGGGGGAGTGTATGGCGAATCGGATTTGGTCATCTGGAACAAGAACGTGATCGCGCGGTTCGAGGCGATGTTGGCCGCGTTTGGACGCGAGTTTGATCGCGATCCAAATTTGGAGGCGATAAATCTGCCCGAGACGGCGTTGGGATCGGTCGGGCAAGTGGCCAAGTTGGAAACGTCACCGCCCAAGGGCATCGAGCCCTATAGTGAGCAGGCGTATCTCTCGGCGCTCAAACGGCAGATGTTCGCGTTGCGCCACGCGTTTCCGAATACGGTCGTCATCCAATACATGAACTTTCCGGTGACGATCATCGATGAGGTGAGTGACTACGCGAAAGAGATCGGCGTCGGCATGGGCGGACCGGACGTCTATCCGCGCGAAGACAGCCGGCTAAGCGATCCTCAAACGGGAGTCTATCGCCTCTATGAGAAACTCGCCGGCACAGTGCCGATGGGCGCTGCCGTGCAGAAGGAAAATTATTCCCTGGCCGCCAAGAAACAATCGGGCTGGGGACGCGTGCATCTCGGCAAGGTCGTGCCCGGCGATGAAGTCCCTTTCCCGGTCCGCGAGCACCTCCAGATGGCGCAGAATAAACTGAAGCTGAATTACGTCTTCTGGTTCATGGATCCGGCGCATCTCAACGCAGACGTGATCAAGCTGGTTGCTGAGCCTGACCTCGTGAACGATCCGGCTGGTGGTCTCGAAACCAAACGTCCGCCCAAGGCGTTTTTCCTTGGGCTACCTTTGAGGTGAGTCCGCCGCCTGTGATCCCTTGCGCGATGGCGGTCGATCTAAGAAGGCGTGCTTGGCGGGGAGGTTCAAGATTGAGGGGCGGTTATGCGAACAGGCGACGCGAGGTGGGCGATGTTCGCGCGTTGGCGGTCGGTGACGAAGGCGCGGGCGGCGTTGGTTTTCGCGCCGGCGGGATCAGGCGGTCTCGCGGGTTTTGTCGCGGAGGGCGGCGATTTCGGGCCAGCGGAGCTCGTGCGGGAGAGATTTGCCGGAGGCGGCGAGAGCGGCGGCCGCGCCGGCGGCTTCGCCCATGGCGACGGCGTTGCCGGTGACGCGGTAGCTCGCGTGGGCTAGGTAGTCGCCGCTGATGCAGCGGCCGGCGAGGAGGAGGCCGTCGACATCGCGGGCGACGAGGGCGCGGTAGGGAATATCGTAGGGCAGCGCCTTCACGCCGCTGTTGGTGTAGCCGCCGCCGGCGTGGGCTTTGTCGTAGGCGTGGATATCGACCGGAAACGTGGGGCGCACCACGGCGTCGGCGTGGCGGGCGCCGGCGACGAGATCGGCGCGGTTGACGATGTAGCGACCGCGGATGCGGCGGCCGTCGCGAATGCCGATCTGCTCGGGCGTGGCGGCAATCTGAATACCGTCCCACGGGCCGCCGAGTTTGCGGAGGCCGTGGACGATGCGGTGGAGCTCGGCGCGGGCGTTGAGGGTGGCGGCGGTGAGCTTGACGGCGTCGAAGGCGAGGATGCCGTATTCGTGATTCATCATCGCGAGGAGGAGATTGTCGCGGATGGGGAACAGCGTGGGCATCATGTAGGACGGCGTGACGCCGCCGCGGATGATCTCGGCGCGGAAGGCACGTTTGGTGGCCTCGACGTTGGTGGTCTGCGCGCGGTGGATAAATGGGGCGAGGGCGGTGTGGTCTTTGACGACGAGGAGGGCGCACATCGAGAGCGGCTGGCACGGGCACTCTTTGGTTTCGCCGGTTTCCCATTCGCAGCCGGCGAGAGCGCCGAGGTCGCCGTCGCCCGTGGTGTCGATGAAGACGGGGGCGCGCCAGGCTTGGCGGCCGGATTTCGACTCGGTAACGACGGTGGCGAGACGGCGGCCCTCTCGGTAGGCGGCGACGACGTGGGTATGGAGTTGGATCTTCACGCCGGCGGCGAGACAGAGTTCGTCGAGGAGGACCTTCATTTCCTCGGGCTGATAGGTCATCGCGGACTTGCTCGGGATTCGGCGGGCGTCGCGGGCATCGAGTTTGCGCACGAGCTCCTGGTTGAAACCGGGTTTGTCGAAATCGAGGAGGTAGCCGAGGAGCGAAGAGGTCCACACACCGCCGAGGGCGCCGTGGGCTTCGAAGAGACGGACGCGGGCCCCGGCGCGTGCGGCCGTGATGGCGGCGGTGACGCCGGCGGGACCGGCGCCGCACACAATCACATCGGCGTCGCCGGCGAGCGGGACGGCGCGGGCGGGCTCGGCGAATGTGCCGGGCGCGGCGGTAGGGACGGTGGCGCCGCGGGCGAGCAAGGGGGCGGACGCGGCGGCGGTGACGGAAGCGGAGAGGAAGCGGCGGCGATTCATGGGGGGTGTGGCGCGGGGCATTACGGTTTCGACGCAGGCGGAGTTACGAGCGTGGGCGGGCCAGTGAGCCAGCCGAGGGACGTGAGAAATTTGTCGGCTGCGATGAGCGTGAGGCGGTAGTGGGTGTTGTCGCCGCGACCGTAGTTGAAGAAGCCGTGCTCTTGGCCGTCGTAGAGGTGGAGGTCGCAACGGCCGCCGATCTTCTCGATTTCGGTTTTCATTTTCTGCGCGCTGACGACGGTAATGTTTTTATCGGCGCGGCCGAGGAAGTGGATCGTGGGCGGGAAATTCGGGTAGAGGTTGTGGAGGGGTGAGATGGTTCTCCACTTGTCACCCATCGCGGCCTCGACCTTGGCGAAGGCTCGGCTGCCGGGGCCGCGGTCGATCATGGAATTGAAGAGGATAATGGCGTTGGGACGTGTGCTCGTGGAAGTGTCCTCGCCAGGTTGATCGAGGCCGCTGAGCGTGGTGACGGCGGCGGCGAGAAATCCACCGGCGGATCCGCCAGCGACGGCGATGCGCTGAGGATCGAGACCGAGGTCGGCGGTGTGCTGGCGGACCCAACGCATGGCGGAGAACGCGTCCATGATCGCCTCGTGTTGCGTCGTCTGGTGGCGCGTGCGGATGCGATATTCGACGGAGATCGCGACGAGTCCGCGTGAGGCGAGGTATTGGGCTTGGGCGTAGAAATTGGACGGGGCGCCGACGTTGAAGCCGCCGCCGTGAAAGAAAACGATCCCGGGTTTCGGCGTCGCGGCGGCGTGACCGGGAGGGTTGAAGATGCTGACGCTCAGCGTGACGGCGCCGATGGTTTTGTAGGGGACGATGCGGTCGGGTTGGATGTGCGCGGCGGCATCGGCCGCGGCGGCGTCGACTTCCACGCCGGCGCCCGTGGCGGTTTTGGTGGTGGGACGGGCGGCGGGTTGGGCGGAGAGCGCGGAGGCGAGTAGCGTGAGGAGTGTGAAGCGGAGGCGGAGGGGCATGGGGAGGGCAGGGCGGTCCCGCCTCTCACGAGGCGGGCTACGGGCTAGAAGCGGAGGGTGGTGGAGAGGGTGATCTCGCGCGGGTCGGTGAAGACGAAGCGGTCGAGCGTGATGCCGTCGGTCTTTTGGCGGCGGATCTCAATGTCGTGGTCGTCGAGGAGATTGCGGACGTTGAGCTGGAAGCTGGCGCGGACGTTGCGACCGAAGGAGGAGCCGCGGTGCTGGTAGCGGAGCATGCCGTCAAAGCGGATGCTGTCGTCGCCGTAGACGACGGGGCCGTTGAAGCCGACGCCGGTGTTGGCGCCGGAGCCCTGCGGCGGGAGGCCGGGCTGGGTGGAGACGCGACCGGCGACGATGGGGCTGAGGTAGCGACCGCCGAAACCGGCGGACCAGCCCTTGAAAACGGAGTCCTTGAAGGTGTAGTTAGCGAAGAAATTGGCCTTGTGCTTGCGATTGCCATACGCGCCCTCGAAGTCGAGACGGCGGCCGTCGAGGTCGGAGCGCTGGGCGGCGACTAGCTCGGCGAGCGTGACGCCCTGCGTGCCGCGGGACCCGAGGACATCGAAGGTGGGATTGGCCTTCACGAGGTCGGCGACGAAGGCGTCGAGTTGGTCCGTCTGGAGCGTGGTGCGTTTGTAGACGTTGGCGCGCTCTTGGAGATTGTAGGAGTAGTTGACGATGAAGCGGAGGCTCTCGCCGACGTTGGCGGTGACGCGGAACTCGACGCCCTTGTTGGCGTTGTCGAGGGAGTCGCCGTTGGCGAGGGAGGTGGGACGGAGCTCGGAGTATTTCGCCATCTGCGCGGACGTGTAGAGACGGTCGGTGGTGCGGCCGTCGCCATTGGGGTCGTCGAGGATGGAGAGGATCTGATCGTAGCGCGGGGAGAAGGCGTTGTTGACGCCCATGGCGCCGCTCTGGTCGGTGACATCGGTGGTGAAATAACTCACGCGGGCGACGATGCGGTCCTGGCGGAGGCTGACCATGACACCGGTGTCGAAGCCGTTGCCCTGCGGGGCGGGGGGCACGCCGCCATCGGCGCCGAGACGCTGGGTGAAGTCGGGGAGGCCGAGATTTTTCGAACGGTTGGCGAAAACGGAGAGTGACTGGATCGGGTGGATGACGATGCCGGCGGTGGTCGTGCTGCCGGAGAATTTATAACGCGTGGTGGGCGAGGTTGTATTAAAGATCTGGAGACCAGCGGTGCCGGCCCAAATGCCCGAGATGTCGCGGACGGGCGTGGTGCGCGTCTGCTCGAGTTCGTCGCGGCGGTAGCCGAGCGTGGTAACGATGCGGCGGGACCAGAAGGAGCTTTGGAGGGCGAACATTTGGCTATCGATTGTGCGCCGGCTCTTGGTGCCGCCGCTCTGAATCCAGCCAGTGGTGACGGGCGCGGCGCGACCGGGGATGGTGGCGGTAAGGGTGCCGGGGTTGAGCGGATCAGGGAGGCGCTGGGAGGCGGAGTCGCCGAGAGTGAGGTAGGCGCGGCGCCAGACGCCGTTGTTGTCGTTGGTCGGCTCGTTGTTGAAGGGCGCGCCGAGCCAGGATTCGCGCTCGGTGTAGCTGACGGTGTCCTCGATCTGGTGCTGCGCCAGGCCGGCCATGCGGTGGTGGCCCCAGCGGCCGGCGTTTTTCTCGTAGGCGAGGGTGCCACGGAAATTGTCGCTCTCGCTGGTGCCGTAGCGGCGGAGCCAGAGGGTTTCGAGATAGGTGCGGCCGGCGTTCGGATTGAGAAGATTGCCGGCGGCGTCGGCGGCGGGGCGGAAACCGGAGGAGGACTGGAAGAAGGTGGGGTTGCGGAGGAGGGCGTTGGGGTCGCCGCGGATCGTGGCGTTATCGCCGCCGACGTCGTAGTTCAGCCACTTACCCTTCTCGTGGTAGAAACCGACTTCGCCGACGAGGGCCGAGGTGAAGCGGTGCTCCGCGATGGCAGTGATGTTTTCAAAATCATGAAGCGTGCGGCCACCGGGGCCGGCGGCGTTGGCTTCGTAGGGGACGCGGGCGGGATCGTTGAGAATGGCCGGGGCGTAGGGCGTGTCCTGCGCGGTGGACCAGGCCTGGTTGGCGTTGACGAGGAAGTTTTGGTTTTCGACGTAGACGAGGCGGTTGGCGGTCAGCGGGCGGGTGTAGCCGGCGGCGGTTTGCGCGGCGGTGAGCGCGACGATGCTTGTGCTCGCGACGGTGGTGCTACCCTGATTCCACCATCGGGTGATGCCGTCGACGACGGGGTAGTTGCGGCCGAGCGTGCCACGGACGGTGCCCTTCTCGGCGTCGATGCGGACTTCTGTTTTGTCGAACGGACGATAGGTGAGGGCGACGGTGGCGGCGCGGCGGGTGGAGGCGAGGTAGTCGCGCCAACTGCCCTTGTGATCGTAAAGGGCGTTGAGGCGGGCGGCGAATTTCCGCTTCACTAGCGGGACGTTGAGATCGAGGGTGGCGCGGCCGTTGTCGGCGGTGCCGGTGAGGAACTGGGTCTCGAGAAACGTGGTGCCGAATTGGGCGCGCTTGGGGGAGTTGTTGATGATGCCGCCGGCGGAGCCGATGCCGAAGAGGACGGAGTTGGGGCCGCGGGAATCGTCGAGGCGCTCGGTGCTGTAGAAGTCGGTGCCGAGACGCGTCTCGAAGTAGTTGCGCGTGCTGTTGCCGAGGATACCGCGTGAGCGAAAGTTGAAGGAGTTTCCGGCGGCGATCTGCGAGATGCCGTTGTTGACGCGCAGGGTGTCGCCGTCGTCGGTCTGGCTGTTGTTGGCGTAGAGCAGCGCCTGCTCGAGGGAGGTGGCGCCGATGTCGTTGAGGAATTCCTTCGTGAAGACGTCGATGATGGCGGGCGTGTCTTTGAGCGAGGAGTTGAGGCGGGAGCCGGCGAGGGAGTTGGTGGCGAGGTAGCCGACGTCGCCGGAGGTGGAGGCCTCGAAAGGTGAGAGGACGACGGCGTCCTCTTGTGCGGCAGCAGGCGAGGGTGGGGCGGCCTGCGCAGACGCGCGAGGGGCGAGTGCGACGAGCAGCGTGAGGGGGACGACGGCAGCGCGCAGGCGGCGGGTGACAAGGTTTTGCATGAGTCGTGGGAGCGGGTGGTCAGGGAAAGGTTGGTGGAAATCTCAGGGTGCGGCCCGGGAGGGAAAGTAGTCGGTGAAGACGGCGGGGAGCGCACGGCCGAATTCCTGCCAGTCGGCGCCGAGCGGGGCCTTTTGTTTTCCGGCGATCCAGTGGGCGTTGAACTCGAGGACGGCGGCAGTGATGCCGAAACGTTCCAGCCAGCCGCTGCCGAGCGTGCCGGGGTTGTGGTTCGTCGCGCCGGTGCTGCCCTCGGTGAACCACGTGTGCTGGCGGAGGAGCGCTTCGAGGCGCTCCATGTTCTCGAGGTAGGTGGCGAGTTGGGGGACGGCGGGGCGGCTGACGTGGAGTTTGCCGTTGTTGTCGTTGTGGAGTTCGAGCGCGAGGTGCGGGCGGAAGCCGCGGGCGTTCATGGCGGCGAGCCATTGTTCGAGCGCGTGATTCTCGGGGCAGAGCTCGGGCGAGGGCGGCTTGTCCCAGCCGCGGTTGAGGTCGATGCCGCGGAGATTAAAACGCGTGCGGCCGCGGGCGACGCCGTCTTTGTTCGCGAGGGGCAGAATGTAGTAGGCGATGTGGTCGAGGTGGGCGCGGGCGGCAGGGGTGTCGGCGAGGACGGCGGCGACGAGGCCCTCGATTATCCAGTTGCCGCCGGGTTCCCACGGGTGGGCGCGGGCGCGGAGGAAGACGCGGTGCGGGGCGCTCTCGCGGCCGATGCGGATGATTTCGAGCGGACGGTCTTCGACCGTGCGGCCGATGACGGAGAGGGAGACGAGTGGATGCGGACGGATGCGCGCGAGCAGTTTTTCGAGGTCGCTGAGGCGGTAGGGTTCGACGCGGGCGACGTAGAGCGAGCCGGTGGGGCCGAGGGTGACGCGGAGGCGTACGCGCTGTTCGACGAGTTCCATTTTTTCGGAGCGCCACGTGTGGCCGTCGTCGGAGAGGAGGCAGGCGGTGCGGGCATCGACGGGGAGGCCGGAGGTGCCGTTCCAGACGTTGAGGAAATTTTGGAAGACGAGGGTATGCGAAGAGCCGGGTTTACCCTCGAGACGGAAGTGCCAATGCCCGGCGGCGCGATTGGGGGAGTCGCGCTCGTGGTCGTATTGGAGGGAGAGGAGAATTGAGCCGTCGGGTTTGAAATCCCAGTGGAGGGGCGAGCCGTTTTCGATGGAGGTGTCGATGAACGCGAAGTCGGCGGGGCGCGGCGCGGGGCGCGGCAGCGGAGGGGCGGCGATGGAGGTGATGGGCGCGAGCGACAGGAATGCGGCGGCGAGGATGGCGTAGAACGATTGGCCGTGACGGCGAGGCATGGGGCGGTGGGGCTCGGAGTTGGGGTAGGAAGATGGGTGCGATAGAAAACTTTTCGGACGCGCACGCGGCGGAAATTTCAGGTCGAGGGAATTCGGCGGATGCTGGGCCGGAGAGCAGGGCGGACATCAGTCCACTGGGACGGACCAAATACGGCGGACTGAAGTCCGCCCTGCTCAAAGAGCGGAGGCTGCTTTACGCGAAGGCCTGGCGGAGCATCGCGATGCTCTTGGGCACGGCGGTGTTGGGGTCTTCCTTGCCTTCCATCTCGAGGGAAACCCAACCGGTGTAGCCGGCTTGGGCGAGCATCGCGGCGATGCGCGGGTAATCGAGGTCGAGGGTATACCACTCACCGCCGCCGTGGTAGGTCTTGGCCTGCACGTAGACGGTTTTTGGGGCGATGGCCTCAAGTTTTGGATACGGGTCTTCGAGGAAATTCCCGGTGTCCATCAAGCCGCCGAGCCACGGTGATTTGATGTGATTGAGAATCCGCAGGAGTCCCTCGGGGGTGCGGGCGAGGCCCCAGTGATTTTCGAGGGCGAGCACGACGCCGCACTGCTCGGCTTTCGCGAGGCAGCGTTCGATGCCGTCGATGCACCACTTGAAGCCTTCCTCCTCGGTGTGACCGGGGAGCACGGGCTCGAGGCCGCGGTTGGCCATGAGTTGGTCGAAACTCTTGGTAGTGCCCCAACGGCCGGTGTTGATGCGGATGGACGGGCAGCCGAGTTCGTAGGCGAGCTCGATACACTTTTTCGTGTGTTCCACTTCGACGGCGAGTTTGGCGGAATCGGGTTGGACGAAACTCTGGTGAGTCGAGACGCAGCAGACTGAAAGACCCTGGCGGAACGCGTGGCGCTTTAGGTTGTGGAGATAGGCGCGACCTGCGGCGTCGATTGGGGCGCGTTCGGCGAGATCCATCTGGCGATGGAGGAGATCGACGCCCTCGACGCCGAGCTCGGCGGCGCGGTCCATGACGGTTTCGACGGGTACCTTGGCGGTCTTGAAGTGCCAATACGAATACGTCGCGATGGCGAGCTTGGTGCGTTTACGCGCGGGTTTAGGTGCGGACGGAGGAGTGGCGGAGAAAAGGGTCGGACTGAGAGCGAGGGCGCCGCCGGCGGTGAGTGAGGTGGCGAGGAACGAGCGGCGGTTGAGGGGCATGAGGTGGGGAGGGGGAGAGGGGGAGAAGGAGAGAGGGGGAGAGGCGGACCTTACGCGAAGAGGGCGCGGATGACTTCGCCGTGGACGTCGGTGAGGCGGTAGTCGCGGCCTTGGAAGCGGTAGGTGAGGCGGGTGTGGTCGAAGCCGAGGGCGTGGAGCAGTGTGGCGTTCAGGTCGTGGACGTGCACGGGGTCCTGCGTGACGTTGAAGCCGAGGTCGTCGGTCGCGCCGTGGACGTGCCCGCGTTTCAGGCCTCCGCCGGCGAGCCACATCGTGAAGCAGCGGTTGTGGTGGTCGCGGCCGTCGTTGCCGCCCTGCACCATCGGGGTGCGGCCAAACTCGCCGCCCCAGACGACGAGCGTATCGTCGAGGAGGCCGCGTTGTTTGAGGTCGGTGACGAGGGCGGCGCTGGCCCGGTCGGTATCGACGCAGTTTTTTTGCACATCCTTGGTGAGATTGCCGTGTTGATCCCAAGCCTCGTGAAAGAGCTGCACGAAGCGCACGCCGCGCTCGATGAGGCGGCGAGCGAGGAGGCAATTGCGGGCGTAGTTGGACTCCTTGACGTCCTTGATGCCGTAGAGTTCGAGGATGTGCGGTGGCTCTGAGGAGAGGTCCATGAGCTCGGGGGCGCTCGTCTGGAGTTGGTAGGCCATCTCGTAGCTGGCGATGCGGGCAGCGATCTCGGGATCGCCGGCTTCGGCGAGGGCGAGATCGTTGAGGCGATGGAGCGTGTCGAGTGAGGCGCGTTGGGCGGGGGCGTCGATGCCCTTGGGGTTGGAGAGATAGAGGACGGGATCACCGGTGCCCCGAAATGGGATGCCACCGTGAACGGTCGGGAGGAAACCGCAGCCGTAGTTGCTGGCGCCGCCGCTGGTGCCTTTTGCGCTCGTGAGCACGACGTAGCCGGGCAGTTCGGCCCCCTCGCTGCCGAGACCGTAGAGAGTCCACGAGCCGAAGCTCGGGCGGCCGAATTGTTGCGAGCCGGTGTTCATCAGAATCTGCGCGGGCGCGTGGTTGACGGCGTCGGTCTGCATCGAGCGGACGAGGCAAAGGTCGTCGACGATTTTCGAGGTGTAAGGCAGGAGCTCGCTGAGCTCGATACCGCTCTGGCCGTGGGGGGAGAACTTGAATTTTGGTCCGAGGAGGGCGGAGTTGGGTTTGATGAAAGCGGCGCGGTAATCTTTGAGGAGTTCGGCGGGAGGGAGCTGGCCGTCGCGTTTCGTGAGCTCGGGTTTGGGATCGAAGAGCTCGAGGTGACTCGGGGCGCCGGCCTGAAACATGTAGATGACACGCTTGGCCTTTGGGGTGAAGTGCGGGGCTTTGACGGCGAGGGGATTGCTGGAGGTCCTCGCGGTGAGCGCGGAGGGAGCGGGCGCGGAATCTTTCGCGAGGAGAGAGTGGGCGGCGATGCCGGCGAGGCCGACGCCGCAGTCGCGGAGGAACCAACGGCGCGAGCGCTGGAGGGCGTGGGCGAGGCGGAGTTCGGTGGAGAGATTCATGGCTCAGTTCTTCGTGAGGGTTTCGTCGAGGTTGAGGATTACGCGGGCCGCGATGGTCCACGCAGCGAGATCAATGGGAGTGGCGTCGGCGGGCAGGTCGATCGGGCGGGTGAGGGACGAGAAGGCGATGTCGCCGGCTTTGAGTTCGCCTTGGCGGAGACGGGTGCGGGAGTCGACGACGAGTTGGACGACAGCGTCGCGCTCGGCGGGGCGCGGTGCGCGGGCCGTGGCCAGGCGATAGGCGTGCGTGGCGCGGTCGGTGTCGGTGGAGCCGCCTTCACGCCAGAGGCGGAGGGCGAAGGCTTGGGCGGCTTCGACCATAATGGTTTCGTTGAGACCGGTGAGGGCGGCGAGGGGCGTATTCGAACGAATGCGACGCACACACGAGAAGTCGCCGTTCGGGGCGTCGAAGGCGCTCAGCATCGGATCGGGCATGGAGCGTTTGCGGAAAACGTAGAGGCTGCGGCGGTAGCGATCGGGGCCGGTGGGTACGTCCCAGTAGGTGACTTTGCTGTAGTTGTAAGCGAGGACGTTTTCGGGGATTGGCGGGAAAACGCTGGGCCCGCCGAGGGTGGGCGAGAGGAGGCCGGCGATGCTGAGCGCGACGTCGCGGACGACTTCGGCGTCGGCGCGGAAACGTGGACCGCGCGCGAGGAATTGATTCCGCGGATCGCGTTCGAGTTGGGCGGTGGTGGCGCGGGAGGACTGCTGGTAGGTGCGGCTGGAAACGAGGGTGCGCACGAGGTGTTTTTGGCTCCACCCGTTTTCCATAAAATCGACGGCCAGCCAGTCGAGGAGGTCTTGGTGCAGGGGCACCGGCGTGCGCGTGCCGAAGTCCTCGGGCGTCTCGACGAGGCCCGTGCCGAAAAGCGATTGCCACACGCGATTCACGGCGACGCGGGCGGTGAGGGGTGAGCGGCGGTCGGCGATCCAGCGTGCGAGGGTGAGGCGGTTCGCGGGGGCGTTGGCGGGGAGCGGATGCAGGGCGGACGGGACGTGCGGGGCGACGGCGTGAGTGGGTTTATCCCATGCCCCGCGATCGAGGAGGCGGGTGGTGCGGAAGTCGGCGGTGGAGCGTTCGCCGAGGTGCAGCACGGACGTGCCGGCGGCGGGATATTTTTTCCAGAGGACGTCGGCTTCGGTGACGAATTTTTTGAGCGCGGGATCGCTGGCGCGCCACGCGGTGAAGAGCGCGGCGGACTGGCGCGGCGTGCGTTGGTCGGCGGGAGTGTCGAGCGCGAGGAGAGCGGCGTAGTCGACGGGGGCGGCGCGGGGATCGGGCGCGGTGGTGAGCGCAAGGCGGCAACGACCGAGCATGCAGTTATGGCGGCTCTTTTCGTCGCCACTGTGATGATACCGGAGAAGAAACTTGAGTTTCGTGCCGGCGGGGAATGCGAGGGGTTCGGCGAACTGGACGACGGCGACGGAGTCGGTATTGCGGCGGCCGGGGCCGCGGTCGGAGCGCCACGCGGTGTCGTTGCTGCCGTCGATCAGGAAGGCGACGGGCCCGAGGGTGCGGCGTTGTTCCTTGTCGAAGACAGCGTCCCACTCGCGCTCGAGGGTGCGGGCGGGTTCGGCGAAATCGGCGGAGGCGTTCTTCAAGGCGACTTTTTCCCACGTGGTGCTGTCGGGGAGTTGGGCAGTGACCTCGAGTTCGGAGAGGGCCCACGTGCCGTAGAGGCTCCGACCGGGACCGCCGAAAGGCATATCGCCGTAGCACAGTGCTTCGAGGCGGAGGCCGGTGGCTCCGGTGAGATCGGGGGTGGTGATGATAAAAATATCGCCCTTGGTGCTGGGTTGGCCCTCGGTGACGATCGAGCGGTCGGCGAGTTGCACGGGGTGGTTGAGGCCGCTGGTGCTGCCCATTTCGGTGGCGACGAGGGGCGACCACGTGATGGCGTCGCGATCGGCGCGGACTTGGGTTTCCCAGGCGGCCAATTTTTCGGACCACTTTGGTTCAGCTTTTTTCAAGCGGTCGTCGACGGCCCGCAGATCGCTTTGGAGTTTGGCGATCTGTTGCTGCTGCTCGGCGGTGTAGACCCACGACTGGGCTTCGTAGGTGTTGTTGAGAAAAGCAAAAATGCCGAAGTAGTTGTCGTGGGTGATGGGATCGAATTTATGCGTGTGGCATTGGGCGCACTGGAGGGTGAGGCCGAGAGTGGCCTTGCCGACGCAGTCGAGACGGTCGACGACGGCCTCGATGCGAAACTGCTCCGGGATAATGGCGCCCTCCTCGTTAATCATGCCGTTGCGGAGAAAACCGGTGGCGACGATTTGATCTTGGGTGGGCTGGGGCAGGAGGTCGCCGGCGATCTGTTCGATGAGGAACTGATCGTAGGGCTGGTCCCGATTCAGGGCGTGAATGACCCAGTCGCGCCAGGCCCACTGTTCGCGCGGGAGATCTTTTTCGAAGCCGTTGCTGTCGGCGTAGCGGGCGGCGTCGAGCCAGACGCGGGCCCATTTCTCGCCGTAGCGTTCGCTTGTGAGGAGTTGAGTGACGAGGGCTTCGACGGCTGGAGCGAGACCTTTCACGGCGGCGGTGGTGGCGAAGGTAGCGACGTCGGCGGGAGACGGAGGGAGGCCGGTGAGGTCGAGGAAGAGGCGGCGGCAGAGCGTGGCGGGATCGGCGGGGGCGGAGGCGGTGAGGCCGGCGGAGGGGAGTTTCGCGGCGATGAAGGCGTCGACGGGCTGGGGTGCGTGAAGCGGGGGTGGCGCTTTGACCGGTGCGGTGAAAGCCCAGTGGGCCGCGTACGGGGCACCCTCGGCGATCCAGCGGGTGAGCGTGTCTTTTTGCGCGGCGGTGAGCGTTTTTTTCTCCTTGGGTGGAGGCATCATTTCCTCTTCGTCGGTGGAGAGAATACGGGCGATGAGTTCACTGTCGGCGGGCTTATGCTCGACGATGGTGGCGACGCCGGACTTGCCGCCTTTGAGCGCGCCCTCGCGGGTATCGAGGCGGAGGCCGGCCTTGCGGTCCTGGTCATCGGGGCCGTGGCAGTGGAGGCAGTTCTCGGCGAGGATGGGCTGAACCTCGCGAGCGAAATCGACGGGGGCGACGGCGGACGCAGTGGCAGCCGTGCAGAACGAAGCGACCAGGGAGAGCAGGTGGGCGGGACGGAGCATCAAGGGAAATACGGGCGGAGGGGAGGAGTCTTTATGAGGCGAGTGCGTGCTAGCGCCGAAACCATGTTTCGAAATCTTCGAAGAACAAGAAGTCAGATGTGCGGTCGGGTGTTGGCGCGAGGGTGCGGTGCGATCTAGCGGTGCGAAAATGAAGGGCGCAGCAAGGTTCGGAATCGGGGTAGGAAGATTCTATGGGTAGGCAGATTTTTCGGATTGGACCGAATGGGTAGGGTAGTTAACCGGTGAGCGTTGGGAGCCACAGGCCGAGAGCGACTGCCGCGCCGGCGGCGAAGAGGCAGGCGATGACCGTGAACTGATTTGCGCGGCGACGGTGGCGGATGCGCTCGCGGACCGCGTGGTCGGATAAGGGGGCCGCGTTGGTGGGTACGGACTTCATTCGACGAAAAAATAGATTCGCCGTCGTCTTGCACGGAGAAATCGCAGAGCCGCCGATACCGGGTGCGGTTGACGAATTTTACGCCAGTAATCCAGATAAGCGTGGTCGCAAACGCGGAGGCGGTGGACCGGACGTCAGCGCGTGTGGCGAGCATTCACGCGACCCTATAGCGCAGCCGTGCCTCTGTGGGCCGATTCAATGTTGCGTGGATTGTGTAACGATTAGTGCGGACGTTTTGTTTTTAAAGTCGGTGACGGTGACAGGCCTTCAAACACCGCATCTGGAAAAATGAGGGGTTGAGCACGACGTCATTTTCGCTGTCTGGGGATCCTTCCGTTTGGGAACGGAGGGATTCGTGCTCATCGGTTTGGTCATCGGAATTGGAATCGGCGGACTGACCGCATCCGGGCGGATTCTGTTTGAGAAGTATCGCTGGATAAGTGGGCGTCTTTTCCGGGCTGCTATTTTTCGTTGCCAACGATTGGTTCGGTTCCAACCACGGCATTGATTGACTTAAGCGGGCTACTTACCTGAGCGCTTGCGTCAGTTTCGCCTGTATCTCGGTGACTCGCTCTCGTGTCAGCGGGTAGCCGCGGAGCAGAAGCAGCGCGGTCCCGGTGCCTAGGGCGGGAATCGCGCAGAAGAAGATGCGCATCCAGAAAACAGTGCCGGGCGGTTGGTTGTCGCCGAGGGCGGCGTCGAACCCGGTGGTGTTGAGGACGACGCCGGCGAGGATGAAGGAGAGCGAGACGCCCATCTTGGTGATCCAGCCGTTGGCGGCGGAGATGAGCGCTTCGCGGCGTCGGCCGTTGAGCGATTCGTCGTAGTCCACGATGTCGGCGGTCATCGAGTTGACGAGCACAAGGTAGGCCGCGAGGCCCGGGGCCTGGAGAAGCGCGGTGGCGAGTTGCAGGTAAGGCAGCGCGGGTGTGTAGAGGAGAAATTTCAACAAGGCCGAAACACATACCATCCCCAGGGCGACCATGATCGCGCGGTGTTTGCCGATGCGATTGGCCAGCCACATAACCCCGGGAATCGAGAACATCGCGATGAGGTTAAACGTCGTGCCCCAGATGCCCATCATCGTCGCGGCGGCAACTTTGTCGCCCTGGAAGATGTGGTAGATATTGATGTAAAGACCGAGGCTCGAAACGGTATAGAGCGACATCATCGTGACGAGGCACGCGGCGGAAAAAACGAGGAGCACCCGATTGGAGAGGACGACCTTCATCGCGCGTAGAAAAGGCTCGGGGCGCTGCGCGGCGGCCACTGCGGTCTGGGGCGCCTCCTTGAGGGTAAGCGCAGGGATGAGGCAGACGATCGTGATGAGGGTGCCGCAGACGCAGCCGACGACGCGCACCCCTTCGATCACGTCTTGAAACACCGCGATCTGGCAGAGCGGGTAAAGCCAGCCGGTGCCGAACCCGACGATCTTATGGGTAATGCCCGCGTAGGCGAACAGGCGGGTGCGTTCGCTGTAGCTCGTCGCGAGGGAGATCCCGAGGGCGTTCCAAGGTACCGTGAACAGTGTGGTGCCGGTAAAGAACGCGAGAATCGTGAAAAGGAAGTAACCGAAGTAAAACGTCTGGCCGGCATCGCGGGGCAACCACCACATCGCCGCGAAACTGGCGCCGGTGAGAATCGCGCCCGCGACCATGAAGGGTCGGCGGCGCCCCCAGCGGGAGCGAAAGTTGTCCGACCAATTTCCCACCAGAGGATCGGAGACGGCGTCCCACAGGCGAGCGATGGCCAAGACCACGCCGATGAACACAGGGTTCAGACCGAGGGCCAGGTTGAAGATCGGATTGGCCAGGTATTGAGGCGCGGTGTTGGCGAACTGCTGGAGCCCGCCGCCGGTCGAGAAGATGATAGCGTCGCGCACCGGAAGCTTGGCTGCGGACGCAGGCAGGGAGGAATCCGCCGGTGGAGGCGGGGTAGTGGGGTGCGACATGGGGTTGGGGTAAGGGTCAAGCGGCCTGCCGGTCAGGGGCCGTCTCGATAGATCGCGAGTGCCTGATCGGCCGTGGCGCCGCGGTGGATCATGGCCATGAAGGCGGCGACGATGCGGGCGGGATTGGGGTGCTGATAAATGTTGCGGCCGTAAACGAGTCCGTGAGCGCCCTGCGCGAGATAGGCGGCAGCTTCGGCGAAGACGGTTTCGATGGGCTTCTTGCCGCCACCGCGCACGAGGATCGGACAACGTGCGGCCTGGACCACTTCGTGGTAGTCGGAAGCGTGGTCGGTGGGATCCGCCTTGATGACATCGGCGCCGAGTTCGCGGGCTTGGCGCACGAGAGGGACGATCAATTTTTTGTTTCCATCGACCTGATAGCCGCCCTTGGCCTCGTTGGGCTTGAGGACGAGTGGCTCGATCATCAGCGGCATGCCGTAGTGATCGCACGCGGCGCGGAGGCGGGCGGCGTTGAGCGCGGTCTGGCGATGGAGGTCGGGCTCGCCGGGCATGAGGAGAAGGTTGCAGACGACGCAGGCGGCATCGGCCTTGAGCGCACCGACGATGGGTTCGTCCCAATGCACGAGTTGGTTGAACATGACCTTGTGCGTGGTGGCGTTGTAGAGGTTCCCGACGTCGGTGCGAAGCACGAGGGCGGGCTTACGCGGGCCGGGGATCGACTGGAGCACGTCGGCCTGGCCGATGTTCATTTGAATCGCATCGGGACCCGCGTCGACGAGCGCCCGCACGACGGCGGGCATGTCTTCGAGACCGTCGAGGAACGCGTGTTCGTTAAATACTCCGTGGTCGATGGCGACATCGAGGCAGCGACCGTCGGCCGCGAGGAACCGGTTGAGGCGGACTTTGTGGGCAGAGAACATGACAGGATCTAGTTGAGAGTTGATAACGGAGGGTTGAGGGCAGGAGCGGGGAAAGAGACGCCGTGGCGGGTGGCGAGCAGTTCGCGCGTGCGGGCAACCTCGTGCGTGAGAGAGGTGGGGCTCCAACCGAGCTCGCGGGCGACGAGTTCGGCAACCGCCGCGAAGCGGTCAGGTGTGAGCTGGCCAAAGAGTGCGAGCGGCGTGCGCCGGAGGAGCAGATCGTCGAGGTGAACGACCGCTTCCGTGCGGACGACCTGGGCGAGCGCGGTCGGGTGTGCGTAGTTGGGTTCCGGTTCGCGTCCGCCGATGGGAGTGTCGTGTGTCGCGGTGTGGCGGGTGCGCCCGAGATCGATAAATATTTTGTCAGCGACCTGCTCAGCGAAGGCGCGAAAGGTCGTCCACTTGCCGCCGACGAGTGAATATACCGGCCACGGGCGCGCGGGCGGCGCGGGCGGAAGGTCCCGCCGCGCATGGTCGCGGCTGATGCGACCGGTGAATCCGCCTTCGCTCGCCGGCAGCGGCCGCACGCCGCAAAAACGGGAAACAATGTGCTCGCGGCCGATCTTGATCGCGGGAAACACGGTGCGCACCGACTGGAGCATGTAGTCGATCTCGCGCTCGTCGCAGACGGCATCATCGGGGTTTTCGATGCGGATGTCGGTCGAGCCGACGAGGACCTTGCCGTGCAGCGGAAAGAAAATGCAGATGCGGCCGTCTTCGTTCTCGTAGAAGAGCTGCTGGCCGGCCGTGGCCGCGAGCAGCTCGGGATGATCGACGATGAGGTGCGAGCCCTTGGTGCCCCCGATAAAACGCGTCGGCTGGCCGAGCGCCGTGTTTGCAAAATCGATCCACGCGCCGGTGGCGTTGACGACGACGCGTGGGGTGACCGCGAATTTTTCGCCGGTGATTTCATCGCGCAACGTCACGGCGCCGTCCGGGGATGTGGCGATGGCGGCGACGTAGTTGAGCGCTTGTGCGCCGGGGTGTGCGGCGAGGGCGTCGTCGATCAGTTCGAGACAAAGGCGCTCGGGCAACGGAATCCACGCGTCGTAGTAGGTGGCGGTGCAGACGATGCCAGGGTGCAGCAGTGGGCGGGTGCGGAGCGCGGCCGCGCGACCGGCGAAGGAGTGGGTCGGCAACACGCGGTCGCGCGCCGTGAAAAGATCATAGAGAGTGAGGCCGATTTTCACCAAGGCGGCGCCGCGCTTGGAGGGTTTTGACGTGCGGTCAAAAAACTTCGCGGTGGCGTTGGCGAAGCCCGACCAGCGCGAGAAAATCGGAATCGTCGTCGGCAGCGGCTTGACGGCGTGTGGGGCGTTTTTGAGGAGGCGGTTGCGCTCGTGGAGCGATTCTCGGACGAGGCGGAACTCGCCGTTTTCGAGGTAGCGCAGCCCGCCGTGGATCATGCGCGACGAGGCCGACGTGGCGCCGGCGGCGAAGTCGGCTTTGTCCACGAGCAGAGCGTCGACACCATTGAGCGCGAGTTCACGGAGGAGCCCCGCGCCGTTGATCCCGCCACCAACGATAAGGACGTCGATGGCGCGGGTGGCGCGTAGGCGATCAAGGGCGGCAGGGCGAAGCGGCAGGCGCATGGTTGGTCAGGCGTCTTCGGCGGCGAGATAGGCGAGAAGCGCGGGGGAGCGAGGCCACGTCAGCTCAACGTTCTGCGCGGCGAGGCTGGCGCGCAGCTCAGCCGGGGAGAGCGCGGCAAACGAGCTATGTGCTCCGCGGGCCGCAAGTGCGGCGGCGGTGCCGGCGGCTTGACCGAGCTGCATCATCGTGCGCGAAAGGCGGCAACTCGAAGCGGCGACCGAGGAGAAACTCGCACCGCGGCAGGCGACGGCGAGGTTGTCGAATTCCCTCGGCAGCAGGCTGCGAAAGGGCACGCCGTAGGGCTGGGAAAGTTCGCCGGTGCCGGCGCGGCCGGTGTCGGCGCCGTGCGTGTCGCGCGCGTGGTCCGCAATCGTGATCAGATCGTCGTGCGTCTGTCCGGATAGACCGGCAAGGAGGTCGTGTTCCGTGAGGACGTAGCGGCCGACGAGGCGCGGGCCCTCGCGGACGCCGAGGCCGGGAGCGATCCAAGAGAGCCGGAACGACTGGAACTCGGGAAACCCGGTCTGCAGATGGTGCCAGTGCGCGCGGATGCGGCGGGCGCATTCGGCGTAGGCTCGGGCGAAACCCAATGCGTGGGCTTCTCGGCCGGCCATCACGGGCAGCGCGTTGATGTTGAAATCGCCGTTCGGGTATTGCGTGCAAGCAGCGACGGGGAATTTTTCCGCCCACCAGCAAACTGCGGGAATGTCGGCTGGCAGCGGCTCGACCGTGGGCGTGGCGACGCGCGCTACGCGGTAGATGAGCGTGGTGCCGTTGAGCTTGTCGGTCGGCTCGCGGGCCGCGCTCGGTTCGTTGTAGAGCGAGCGCGGTTCCTGACCGAGCGAAGTGAGGCAGCCGAGCTGTTGGGCGAGGAGAATGTCGGCGGTGGCGTCGATGTAGAAAGGCGCCGTGACGGAGTGGCCGTTGCTTAGGACAAGCGACACCACGCGCGAACCGTCGGTGTGGGAGCGTTCAAATGCAGTGTTTTTCCAGACGGTGCATCGCCCGGTTTCGGCGAGCATAGACTCCATTTCGGCGGCATAAACATCCGGCTCGTAAGGCACCCCGTGCCAGTGCTCGCGGCGGAAAGCCTCAGCGGCGAAAAGCGGTGGTGCACCGAAGCGGCGGAGGGTGTCAGCGTAGCGCGCGTCGGGATCGATCACCAGTTCGCCGCCGGGATACTTCGGCGATACCTCCGGCCCCTGCCAGGCGAAGTGCCGGCCGAATTTGTAGATACCGACGGCCTGCGACGTTTTCTTTAGGCGTTTGTAGAGATCAAACGGGATGCCCGTGCCGCCCACGCCCGGTTCCCAGTTGTTGACGCCGCCCCGGGCGGCGTTGCCGCCGAGGGAGTCGGATTTCTCGACCAACAGGACGCTCGCGCCGAGGCGGGCGGCGGCGAGGGCGGCCCCGAAGCCGCCGGAGCCGGCCCCGACGACCACGAGGTCGAATTGAAACGAGGTCATGGGCGGAACCGGTGCGGCGAATCAGAGCGGCGAAACTTCCTGCACCATTGGCCAGAGGATCGTTTCTTGAATGCAGAGGTGCGGCGGAAGCGCGCAGACGTCGGCGACAAGCTGGCCGATTTCCTCGGGCTTGATGCACTTCGTGAGCGTTTCGGCGTCGCGAGGGCCCAGACCGGCGGCTTCGGTAAAGGTAGTTGCGCCCCAGGACGGAGTGATCGTGGTCACGCGGACGCCGTGCGGACGGAGTTCGAGGTAAAGCGACTTGGAAAAGTGATTCAGCCCGGCCTTGGCCGCGCCGTAGACCCCCCACGTCGGCCACGCGTGATGGCCGGCGACACTGCCGATGTTGACGATGATGCCGGAGCCCTGCTTCCGCATGAGCGGGGCGACCCGGCGGCAGCCGTAGATCACGCTGTTGAGATTGAGAGCGATTGCGGCATCGATGTCGTCGTCGGTCTGCTCCTCAGTTGGAGCGATCTTCACCGCGCCACCGGCGTTGTTCACGAGAATGTCGATCCGGCCGGCTGTCTGCGTGACGGAGGCGACGACGCGGTCCCAATCGGCAGCCGAGGTGGCGTCGGCCCTAAGCGCGGTTAAGCCGGTGCCCTTGGCGGCGAGGTCGAGCGCGGCCTGGTCGCGGCCGGTGATCCAGACGCGGGCGCCGCCGGCGGCGAGCTTTTGGGCGATGCCGAGGCCGAAGCCTTTGGCGCCGCCGGTGACGAGAGCGATTTTACCTTGGAGGGGGGTGGGCATGGGGTGAGCGATAGGAATCAGAGAAGTTTGTAGCCGAAGCGGCGGGAGATTTGTTCGGCGGCGGCGGCCACTTTGACGCCAATGGAGGGCAGATTGGCCGCGGGGAAGCGGAAGCTCGGGCCGGTCACCCAGATGGCGGCGATCGGATAGCCGCGATGGTTGAAGATCGGCGCGCCGACGCAGTGGAGGCCCTCGATCTGCTCGGCGCAGTCGAGACCGTAACCGGCGGCGAGCACATTTTCGATTTCCGCCTCAAACTTGGCGCGGGTGTCGAGGGTGCGTTCGTTGTAGCGCGTAAATTTCATGCGCTTCAACAGCGCCTCGCGCTCGTTCGGCGGCAGGAAGGCGACGAAGACCTTTCCCGGAGCCGCCGAGTGCAGCGGGAAGTGTGTCCCCGGATCGATTAGGAACTTCACGGGCTGGGTGGCCGCGACCTGCTCCAGCACGACTCCCTGCGTGTCCGAGCGGACACCGATGAGGACGGTTTCCTGAGTCTCGTCACGCAAAGCCTGCATGATGTCGAGGGAATGCTCGATGAGCTTGTCCTCGCCGATGGCGGCGTAGCCGAGCGAGAGCAACTTCCGGCTCAGCGTGTAGCGCATGTCCTCTCCTTCGCGAAGGAGGTAACCGCGTTCTTCCAACAAGCCGGTGATGCGGAAAACGCTGTTGGCCGGCAGTTCGAGTTTCTCGGCGATTTCGCGCATGCGCATCCCCTCGGGGCGGGTGGCCAGCAGCTCCAGAATGGAAAGCGCACGGTCGAGCGCAGGCACCTGAAATGAATCTGCGTCGGTTTGGTTTTTAGATGTCTTCATTTCAATACTTGACTAATGGAACAGTAGTTGACTAATAGAACAGATGTAAAGGCGCATTTTCTCTTCCGAGCGAAATCGCTTTTCGCCCCCGCCGGCCAACCTGCGGGAGCGAAAATTAACCCAGAAAAAAACCCCCAGAAACCAATGAATCGATTGAACGCCCGGGCCCAACTGGCTCGTTCCTCCGCTACGCTGATTTTTTCATTACTGGTCATGATGCCTGTCATGGCGCAGTCGGCATCAGACGCCAAGCCCGTCGGAAAATCTTCCGACGAGGCGGTTGTGCTCAATCCATTCACGATTACTGCCTCGGCCGAAAAAGGGTATACCTCTGCCGAGGTAGTCTCGGCTTCGCGCTTTAATGAAAAGATCAAAAACGTCCCGCAGACCATTGTCGTGCTCACGGACAGTTTTTTGAAGGACATGAATGCCCAGAACTTGGTTGATGTTCTTCCGCTTATCGGGGCGACGACGAGTGGAGCGACGCGCAGCCAAGATAATTTCAGCATCAGGGGCTTTGGCGTAAGCCAAACCTACGTCGACGGCTTCAAAGACGTTCAAGAATGGGGCGGCGGTGAGTTTGCTCACGTGCAGCAGTTGGAGGTAGTGAAGGGTCCTGCAACCAATCTGTTTGGAAACAGCAAAGGCTTCGGAGGTATTATCAATCGTATCTCAAAGCGGCCGCGCCTGACACCCTTCCAGCAGGTATCCCTCACTGTCGGTAGTTTCGACAACTATCGCGGAGCTGTCGATTCCACGGGGCCGCTCAACCAAAGCAAAACTCTGCTCTACCGGGTCAATGCCGCCTACACCAATAACGGCAGCTTTCGTGACCTTCAATCGGTTGAGCGCCTTTTTGCCGCCCCCGTGTTAGAGTGGAAGCCGACTCCCGCGACCAACGTCACGTTTTTTGGCGAGTTCATGCACCAGCGTTATTCCGAGGACAATTTCATCCCCACGGTGAAGAATGCCACGAGTGGATTGCAGGAGATTACCGTCCCATACTCGCGCAGCATCGACGAACCGTGGCAGAAGAGCCTGATCGACAAGCAGAGTCTTCGTTTTACGGCCGATCACCGAATCAACGAACATTTCACCGCGCGCGTCGCTGGGTTTCAGACCTACATCGACAATCCGATTCAGCAGGTAGAATTCCTCGCCTTGGCCCCAGACAATCGCACGGTGACACGGCGAGCCTTCGATTTGAATCGCTGGGAGGACTATTCGTTCTTGGAGGCCAATCTTCTCGGGAGTGTTGAAACTGGCTTCGTTAAGCACCAAGCGGCACTCGTAACCGACTACTTTTACCAAAAGTATCGTAGCAACGTGCGGCGGGCGCCCCTCGCATCGATTGATCTCTACAATCCCGTGTATGGGGCACCTATTCCCGATTTCCGCGCCCCGTCCGCGACACTTGCGACGAATACACTGGGGGACGGAGACACGACAGGATACGCAATCACCTACCAAGCGAACTTCTTTAAGGATCGCGCCATCATTACCGCTGGAACACGCCACGACAAAGTAACTTCCCATCGTGTTCTTGAAGTGCCGCCGAAGCCTTACGCCGATATCACTGATTTTCCTAACCGGAAGGACTCCCCGCGGTATGGAATCGTCTTGCGGGCGACCGACCAAGTTTCGGTTTACTATCAATACTGCGAAGCGTTTCAACCGCTGCTGGGCGCGGGATTCAAACTGGACGGATCCGCGCTCGACCCCACTACCGGAAAATCCTCCGAATACGGACTGAAGCTTTCGCTATTGGGCGACCGGATTCAGGCTAGCGTAGCCTCGTTTGAGGTGGAGGCTGCTGGATTGGCGGTGCGCCTACCGGCACCAAACAATTCGTTTTTTGCCAATGCCGGCAGTAACACTGGAAACGGAGCCGAGTTCAACCTCACCTACAATGATGACCGTCTGACGGTCATGCTGGGATGGGTAAATCAAGATGTCCGGCCAACCACAGGTGGCGTTCAAGGTATCGCCCTGCCCGGCATCCCCAAGAATCAGGCGCAACTGTTTCTCCGCCACAGGTGGAATATCAACAAGTTCGGAGGCATCACGGTCGGTGGAGGCGTGGTTTATCAGGACGACCGCCCGCTCACTGCCACGCCAGGCGCTCAAATCCTGCCGGCCTTTCAACGCTATTTCCTGAATATTGGCTTTGGTGTGCGAAAGGGGCTCCTCGCCTCTCTCTCTGTCGGGAATGTTTTCGATAAGAAGTATGTCGTTGCATCGAGCGGCACCGTTTGGCGCCCGGGCGAGCCGCGCTCGATCAAACTCACCCTGACACAGAGCTGGTAGGCTTCGAATCCATCGTCCTGAGCAACCACTATCCGTCTCACCCCCCCCCTAGCGCCATGAAATCACTAAACAATTGGTCACTGCTTTCCGTCATCTCTTTCGCCTTCGCCATTTCTCTTCTCTCCACCGTGCGCGTTGCGGGTCAGGTTCCTGCGGGAGGTATTGAGGGACGCGTCCTGAATTCTCGCAATGGAGACTTCCTTGAAAGTGTCCGCATCACGGTCGAGGGCACTCCTCTGGAAACATTTTCTGACGCGTCTGGACGCTATCGCTTCGTGAACTTGCCAGCGGGACAGGTTCGAATTCGAGCGTTTCGAACCGGGTTGCTTACGCTGGTTGAAACAGTGGTTGTCGCACCAGGGCAGACCGTGCAGCGGGACCTCTCGCTTTCTGATATGGGAAAGAATGCCACTGCGGTCGGCGAGACGGTTAAGCTGGATGAGTTTGTTGTGTCCACCTCGAGGGAAATGGATGGAGCGGCGATTGCGATCAACGAGCAGCGCTTTTCCTCGAAGATGGTCAACGTGGTCTCCGCGGACGAGTTCGGATGGATTGCGGAAAGCAGCTTGGGAGAGTTCCTGAAATTCCTTCCAGGAATGACCGTCGACTATGCGGGCGGGGATGCGCGCTCGATTTCGCTCGGTGGAGTGCAGGCGGCCTATGTTCCGATCACGGTTAACGGCTTCAGCATGGCGAGCGCGGCCTCTTCGGGCACCGGGCGGCAGGTGGAGTTGGATCAGTTCTCCATGGCCAGCAACATTGGGCGCGTCGAAGTCTTTCATTCGCCGACGCCGGAATCTCCCGGTTCCGCGCTGGTGGGCGGCGTGAACATGATCCCGCGGAGCGCGTTTGAGCGCTCCCGTCCAGTCTTCACCGGGAACGCCTACGTGATGATGCGCGACGACGCCCGTAGTCTGAAAAAGACAGCGGGCCCGATGAGCACGCCCACTTACAAAATCCATCCGGGCTTTGATTTTTCCTATGTCGTGCCGGTCAACAAAAACTTTGGTTTCACGGTTTCCGGTGGGACCATGAAGCAGTTCACCTGGCAGGAGTCGGTGAACATGACGTGGCGTGGCGCCGGCAATGCCACGACGGTCGCGGCCAATGCCACGAATGGCCTGCCCGACACGACTCCCGACAAGCCGTATTTGACGAACTTCTCCGTCATCGACGGGGCGAGAGTCACCTCGCGCACCTCCTTCGGAACGACGATCGATTACAAGCTGACGCCCAACGACCGGGTCTCGCTGGCGTTTCAATACGCGTATTTTGATGCCATCTTCAATAATCGGAACCTGATCTTCAACATCACGCGCGTGCAGCCGGGGCAGTTTTCCTCGACGTCCACCAAAGGCGACGTGGGCTTTGGCGACATGACGATAGGTAGCCAAGACTCGCGCCAAAAGTCAGGCACCACCTACATGCCGACCCTTGTCTGGCGCCATGACGGGCCGATCTGGAAGATGGAAGCCGGCGCCGGCTTCTCCCATTCGGGCAACCGCTACGCCTCGATCGACAAGGGGTTCTTCAATGCTGTTTCGGCGCGCCGCACCGGCGTGACCATTTCGTTTGACGACATTTTCTACCTCCGGCCCGGACGGATCACGGTGACGGATGGCACAAGCGGGGCGCCGGTCGATCCCTACAAGCTCAGCACCTTCGTCCTGAGCAGTGCCACCGACAACTCGAGCGAGGCTTCCGACACGCAGCGGAGCGCATATGGCAATATCAGGCGTGATTTTATTGTGAGCGGGATTCCGATCTCGCTCAAGAGCGGCGCGGAGATCCGCCAGGCGCAGCGTGATATCCGGCTATTTCAGCCGTCGTTTGTCTTTGTCGGCGCCGACGGACGGGCCACGACGACCCCTACTAATCCGGCGGGCAGTGACGACGGCGCGGCCTTTCTGCTCGACCCGAGTTTTTCCCAGCACACAGCCCCGTTCGGGTTTCCCCAAGTCCAGTGGATCGATAACTACAAGTTCTGGGATCTTTACAAGGCGCACCCCGAGTATTTCACCGTGGACCAAAACGCCGCCTACCGCGCGGCGACAACCAATTCGAAATTGGCCTCCGAGGTTGTCTCCTCCGCATACCTGCGTGGGGACATTTCGTTTTTCGACCGCCGGCTGAAGATCGTCGGCGGCGTCCGGGCCGAACAAACCAATGTCAAAGCTCAGGGGCCGCTTACCGACCCAACCGGCAACTACCGGCGCGATGCCAGCGGAGCCGTGGTGGTGCAGCGGGACGCGAGCGGTCGACCCATCCTGGGCGCCAACGGGCAACCCCTACCGGTGCTGATCGAACCGACGACGATCAACGGCGTCTCCAACGCCCTCGCGATCTCAAAGCTCACGCTCCGGGAGCGGCAGATGAAGGTGGACAAGGAATATCTCCGCCTCTTCCCGAACCTCAATGTCAGCTACAATTTGCGGGAGAACCTGATCGCCCGCGGCGCTCTTTACACCTCGGTCGGCCGGCCCGACTACAATCAGTATGCCGGAGGGCTGACGCTGCCGGATACGGAACTGGTGCCTGATTCAGCCAGCAACCGCATCTCGGTCAACAATGCCGGGATCAAGGCCTGGAGCGCGAACACCAGCAAAGTGAGGTTGGAATATTATTTCGAACGGGTCGGCCAAGTCTCGGTCGCTGCGTTCCGCCGCGATTTCCGCAACTTTTTCGGGAGCGTCGTGCTGCCCGCCACCCCGGAGTTCCTCTCGCTCTACGGTCTGGACCCCGAGACCTACGGGAAATACTCGGTCGCGACGAACTACAACCTCACGAGCTCCGTGCGGATGGAGGGTATGGAATTCGATTACAAGCAGGCGCTGACGTTCCTACCGAACTGGGCGCGCGGCGTGCAGGCCTTTGCGAATGCCACCGCCACGCGCGCCACAGGCGACGGCGTGGCCAACATGGCCGGTTGGACCCCGCGCCTCTTCAACTGGGGTGTGAGCCTGACTCGTCCGAAGTATAACCTGCGGGTAAACTGGAACTACGCCAGTCGCCGGCGGGCCGGATTGGTTGCGGTGGGTCGCAGCATCGAACCCAATACCTACGACTGGCGTTCCAAGAAACTAAACATCGATGTCAGCGGCGAATACTGGCTCTCGAAGCGCGTCGCACTCTTCGCCAATCTGCGCAACATTAACGATGCGCTAGATGACATTGAGCGTGCCGGCCCGAGCACGCCGGCGGGATCTCAGCTGCGCCAACGCAACGACTACGGTTCGCTTTGGACGTTCGGCATAAAAGGGGTCTTTTAACATCGGGAGCTACGTGGCTCAGGGCGACTGGCGCGGAGGGCCGAGCCGGTTGCCTGCATCAACTCGCTTCAAGGCCGGTGCATTTCTCCAACGAAAATAATCCACATCTGAAAACTCCTTTTAGTCATCAACATGGAGCCTGCCTTTACGCCATTAGGTCGCCGTAGATTCCTGAAAGCCTCCGCGGCACTGGCTGCAGGTGCTGCTCTTGGCACCCACAACCTAACTGCCGCGGAGCGGGCCCGCTCCATCGGAGCCAATGACCGCATCCGGATCGGTATGATCGGCTGCGGCGACCGTGGGCGCACCGCGCACATGCAGGGAATCTACAAGCATCTCGCCGCTACCAATTTTGAGATCGTCGCCTTGGCCGATCCCTGGCGCATCCACCGTGAGCAGGCCAACGGCATGGTGAAGGAATGGTTCGGTCGGGAGGCGAAGCAGTTCGCGTCCTACCGAGATCTCCTCGCGATGGACGGGATCGACGCGGTGATGATCGCCTCGCCGGATTTCCATCACACGACGCACCTCGAAGCCGCAGCGAACGCAGGCAAACACATCTACGTGGAAAAGCCGCTCGCCACGGAAATGGACAAACTGGTGCGCGCCTACGATGCCGCGAAAGCGGCCCAGGCCGCGGGCAGCGTGATTCAAGTCGGCACGCAGCTGCGCAGTTTGCCGGGAATCGCGGGAGCCCGCGAATTGGTGCAGGCCGGCACCCTAGGTAAAATCACGCGCATCGACGAAACGCGCAACAGCGAGAAGCCCTACTGGTATGGCTATCTCGACCGCGACGTGAAGGAGGCCGACGTCGATTGGAAGGAGTTTTTGGGCGACCGGAAAATGCGGCCGTTCAACGCCCGTCACTACGCCGGATGGTGTGGTTACTACGAATTCTGCCAAGGCCCGGTGGCGCAGTGGGGCGCCCACTTCCTCGATCTGCTGCACTATGTCACGGGATGTGGTTTGCCAGAGTCATGCGTTTGCCTCGGCGGCGTGACCTATTGGAAGGATGAGAACAAGTTCACGACCCCCGACAACGTCATGGCGACGTGGATGTATCCCGAGGGATTCATGGTCACCAGTTCGAACAACTTTGGAAATGGCTCCGGCAGTTCCCGGAAGTTCTACGGCGACAAGGGCACGCTTGATGTCGGCAACTGGAATGCGCCCACCTATAGCGCCGAGGGCGGTCCGAAGCGCGACGGTAAGATTCGCGGCAAGCAGAACGTGACGCCGATCGAGCGTCCCGATCATTTTCTCAACTGGCTCCAGTGCATGCGCACGGGGCAGACGCCCCACGCGTCAATCGATGCCGGTTATCAGCATGCGGTTGCTGTGCTCATGGCCACGACCTCCTACGAAACAGGGCGGCGGACTGTCTACGACCGCGCCGCTCGGGCAATTCGCACGTCATGATGGTTTGCGCTGAGCTCCTGCGCGCTGGTTCGGCGGCATCTGGCATGCCTGACACCGTCGGTGTGACTGCTCGCGGGAGTGGGCCACCATGAATTTGTCCAAAACCAGACCTCCAATAAAGTCTATCCTCGGCCTCGATATCGGCAGCACCTTTGTGAAGGCCGTGGTGTTCGACCACCGGGGCCGCGCACTCGTGTCAGCAGCGCGAAGCGTGCCAGTGCGGCGTCCGCAGCCCGGCTGGGTTGAGCGTGACGCCCTTGCGACGTGGCGCACCGTCGCGGATTTGGTGAGGCGCGTGACAGCGGGGAGAACGGTTTCCGCGATCGGAGTGACCGGCTGCGGTAATGGTGCAGTATTTGTCGCTCAAAATCTCCGCCCTCTGAGGTCCGGTATTCTCTCCAGCGATCACCGGGCCGTGGATTTCGTTCGACGTGATCCGGTGGCGCGCCAGACGGCGTATGCGGGCCAAACGTGCTCCTTGCTGCATTGGTTTCGTGCAGCGGAGCCCGTGAAAGCGCGGGAGCTTGCCTATGTCTTGGCGTGGAAAGATTTCATTCGGGCAAAGTTGACGGGCGTGATTGCGACGGAGCCGACCGATGCGGGTGCGGCGGGCTGGCTTGATGTTGCGCGGCGAAAATTGCAGGCTGATGATCCGGCGATCCCACCGCTCCGCGAAAGTCTCGCATCTGGGGGTGCAGTGACAGGTCCCGCCGCAAAGGTGACAGGACTGAGGGAAGGCACTCCGGTCTTCATGGGGTGTATCGATTGCGAAGCGGCGGCCTTGGGAAGCGGTGTATCGCGCGCAGGTGACCTCTCACTCGTCGCCGGCACGTGGTCGATAAATCAGATGTTCGCTGACCGGTTACCCAGAGGGCGTGACTTATTTCTGGTGAATCCGGCAGTGGAGCCGGGACGATGGCTTGTGCTGGAGGGGAGCCCGACCTCGGCGGCAAATTTTGACTGGGCCGTGCGGACGTTCGCCGGAGGCAGTGCCGCGCGTGCGCTCCTGCTCGCGAGACAGGCGCGGCGAACGCCGATTCTTTTTTACCCCCACCTGCCGACGGGCGAAGGAGCCTTTCGCGACCTCGATGCGGAGCACGGGCGGGGTGAAATGTTGCGTGCGGTCATCGAAGGCGTGGCATTTGCGCACCGAGCTCACGTCGAGAAGCTCCTCGCAGGTGGATCGAAACCGCGACGGATCAGGTTGGCGGGAGGAACCGCGCGGAGTCCGTTTGTCGCTCAACTCTTCGCCGACGTGCTCGGTAGCAAAATCGAGATTCCGGCGGGTCCTGAAATTGGGGCGCTCGGGGCGGCTCTGTGCGCGGGCGTTGGCCTGGGCATTTGGCCGACCTTGCGTGTCGCGCAGGAAGTAGCAGTGCGAATTGAGGCCGCATATATGCCCCGTCCGAAAGCGCACACTGAATTGACCCGCGATTTTGTCCGGTTCTCGCAAGTTTTTCCGCCCTGAATCCTATGACTCCACGACTATTGCTGACAGCCTTCGCCCTCGTTCTGGTTTCCTCCGCCGCTTCCGCGTCCGTGGTCATTTGGGTCGCGCCCGACGGCAAGGACGACGCTGCGGGAACGCAGGCCGCCCCGTTCGGCACCTTGCTCCGCGCCCGTGATGAGGTCCGCAAAATCGCAACCGAGGGCATGAAGGATGACATCATCATCCAACTCCGGAGCGGGGTCTATCGTCTGGAAGCCCCGATCGAGTTTGCGGCCACCGATCTCGGTGACGGCAAACATCGCGTCACAATCACGAGTGAGAACGGTGTCCGGGCGGTTCTCGCGGGGTCGCGCCCGTTGACCGGCAACTGGCGCCAGGTGAAAGGCGATCTCTGGTCGCTGCCTGTGCCGGCCGCGGCGAAGGGGGCATGGGTATTTCGCAGCTTGTTCCGCGCCGGGCGTTCCTTGCCTCGTGCGATCGAACCCAACAAGGGGTGGTTCACGGTCGTGAGTGTCGCGGACGGGCGCCGTCGGTTGCAATTGAAGGAATCCCTGCCGGCGGCGTGGCATGGATTGCAGACCGTGGAAATCAACAGCACGGCACAATGGCACTTCAACCGGCAGCCAGCGGCGGAGCTCGGGGCGGATTTTGTGGTCGGCCGGCGTCCGATCGGGACCGATGCGAGCGGAGCGCGGATATCCGACAAATCGAAGAGCCGGGTGTGGTTGGAAAACGCGGCGGAGTTTGTCGATTTCCCCGGGGAATGGTTTCTCAACCCGGAGAAGGGCGAGTTACTCTACTTCGCGTCACCGGGCGAAGATCCCAATCACAGCCAGTTCAGC
>CANIJN010000006.1 GCA_947467625.1 Opitutia bacterium
CGCATCGACCCGGAGGTCAGCCGTAGTCCGAAGCTTGATTTCGCCCGAGGCTTGGGCGGCTGTCAGCGGGGCTCCCTTGCTCACATCGGAGAAGGCGGCTTTCCACGTGATCGTGGCGAATTTACCCGGCGTGAGCCCACCACCGGACAATGTCAGCGTGGCACTTTGGTTGCCCGGCAGTTGCACCTTCGCGTCGACGTCGAGTCGGCCTAAGCTCATTTCACCCGGGATCTTGATTGAGTTTAAGATGCCAGCGAAAGGCGCGAGCGCGACCTGCGCGGGTGCCGTCGATTGCTTCGCAGAGGGCTTTCGCGCATCGATTTCGAGTCCCTTCACGGCGACGTTTTCGATGGTGATACGACGGCCAGAGATGTAGTCCATCGCCGAATACGTAGCACTCACTCGCTGAGCGACAATGATCACGCCGTCCTGCTCGACCCGCACGTCGCGGATCTCTGCCGACGTCAGGCCAGCAGCAACACTGCCCACCATCATCGTCAGGCCGGGTTGTCCGGTCAGCGCCCGCCGCACCGCCCACGTTTGGACCGAAGAGGTGAACGCGAGGATCACCATCAGCAAGACGAGTGCGGCCAAGCCGCCGAGGATAACGAGAGTGAGTTTCAGGCGATTCATGACGTGAGAGAAAAAGGGGAAGGTTAAGAGCAGGCGCGAAGGATGCGTGTGACAAGCCCAGTTCCACAACAACAACGAAAAGCGGGCGGCGATCCCGCATGGCACCCGGCACGCACCTCACCAGCGCTCACCGAGACGCCCCTCAGAGCCGAAGGCGCAAACCGTCGTAAGCGAATTTAACGCCGCTCGGGAGCAACGCCCCGTCCGGACCGTGATCGGTCAGATGCGTCAGGTGCGTCAGCCACGTCTCTGCACTCCCAATTTCCTTGGCGACCGCGCAGGCCTCGGCGATGGAAAGGTGGGAGCGATGCGGCTCGGGCCGCAGGCCGTCGAGGATGACGACGTCCGCCCCGCGCGCTAACTCGACGGCTTCATGGGGCACGCTTTTGCAATCCGTATAGTAGACAACGCGCTTCCCGCTACTGCGCTCGGTGAAGACCAAGCCGAGGGTATTGATTCCGCCGTGCGGCAAAAGAGTCGAGCGAATCGTCCCTTGGGGCAGCTCCAGAAGCGTCGGCATATCGACGAGTTTAAAAGCCGCGTAGCCCCGCGCGATCGGCCGCTCCGCCATTGCATACGGATACATCGCGAGCACGCGACCCCTGCCCTCCTCCGTCGTATAAACATCCAGGGCGGCGCCTCCGATCAGATCGCAGAAGCGGCGAAGATCATCCATTCCCGCAATGTGATCGGCGTGCCCATGGGTGAGAATAAAAACATCGAGGCGGCGGATATTCTCCCGGAGGCACTGGAGGCGGAACTCCGGCGGCGCGTCGACCTGCACGTGCAGCCCGTCCATGACGACGTGCACCGCTGCGCGCGTGCGCCGGTTGCGCGGATCGCCAGAGGTGCAGACCGAACAATCGCACGCGATCATCGGGACGCCCTGCGACGTACCAGTTCCAAGAAAAACCACTTCCATCGCGCCAACTGAACCGGCGAAACCGCCGAAGTCGAGGCGGGGCTATACCTGCGTGCGTCGGGCGCAGATCCCCACGCGATCAACCTCCGGATGCGGTCACGCGATCACCGCAGCCGTGACGAACAGTCCAGCCTCCGCGACCACCTCACGGCTGCCACTGCGTGCGGTAGCGTGGGAGCGGAGCTCGCTCGCGATTCCTTCGCCACTAAAGGGGCGAGCTTATAACAACCGCAGTTGCTCACGCTATTCACGGTGTTTCAGAAGGCACCCGATACCCGAGGCAAGAACCCGCGCTTCCTCCACTCCCATTGAGTCAAACCGGGCCCCACCAAGAAAGCCCGTCGTGCCTACGCGGGCTTCACTTCCGGCGAATCGCCCACAGTTGCCTCGCCTGCGCGATCGTCTTGCGCAGCACCTCGGGCGTTAGCGCCTGTTTCGGATCATCACCAATCCCCTTCGTCGGCTCGACGTGTGCTTCGATACACAGTCCGTCCGCGCCATAGGCCACCGCCGCCAACGCCGCCGCCGGCACATAGGTCGCTTTGCCCACGGAGTGCGACGGATCGACCACCACCGGGGCCCACGTTTTTTCCTTCAAGAGGGGCGTGATGCTCTCGTCCGGGTGGTTCCGATACCCATCGAGCGTCGGCGTGGTGCCACGCGGACAGAGCATCACATTGGGATTGCCGAACGCCGCGATGTATTCTGCGGCCGAGATGAACTCGCTCAACGGTCCCATGTGAATGCTCCGCTTAAGGAGCACGACGGTGTCCCGCTCGGCGATGGCTTTGCCCACGGCGCGGAGCAGCGAGTAGTTCAGCGCGTTGCGCGCACCGATCTGCAACGTGTGCACGCCTGCATCAAGCGCGAGGGTGATGTGCGCCTCCTCCATGACCTCGGTATCGACGGGCAATCCCGTGCGGCGCGAAGCCTCCATGAGGATGTCGAGTGACTTCACGTCGCCTTGAAACGAATACGGATTCGTCCGCGGTTTCCACACGCCTCCCCGCAGCGCATTCGCCCCCGACTCCTTCACCGCCGCCGCCGTCTCGTAAAAATAATTCGGATTCTTCGGATCAATCGTGCACGCCCCAGCAATGACGAAGAGCTCCTCGCCCAAGGTCACTCCGCCGATCGTGATGCGGTGACTCGCCAGATCCGACCGCTTGTCCATGAGCTTGAAGGGCGACTGGATGCGGTCGATGCGGTCGACGTAGTCGAGACCTTCTAGCCGGTTAATCATCAGCTCTTCGCGCTCATCACCGACGATTGCATAGATCGTCCGCACCGCGCCGACGATCGGCTGTACCTTGCAACCAAACTCCGTCACAATCCCGACAACTTCGGTGAGCTGTTCAGGCGTGAGGCGATTGGCTTTGGGCAAAATCATGGCGGACGAGAAATCCCAATCCCGCGCATTCTCCTCAATCTGTCAAAGGAACTTCTCGAATTCGCGCGGGATCGGTGCCCGCGCAGCAAATTGCCACGTCCGCTCCCGCCACTCGTAGTCGAAATTCGTTTCCAGCGAATGTAAAAACATCCGCTTCGTCCCCGCCAATTTCGCGAACGTTCGGTTGCGTCCAAAATCTCCATACGTCTGATCGCCGATGATCGGTAGATGACGTTTGGCCGCCTGGACCCGTAATTGGTGGCTGCGCCCGGTCCTCGGCTCCAACTTCAACAACGAAACGCGCGGCTCTTTCTGCCCGATGCGGACCACACTCATCCGGCTTTCCGACGGGACGTTGCCGGCATTCGCCGCCGCCCGGATTTTCCCTCCGCGCTTATCCACCACCAGCAAGTCGCGCCAGATTTCCAGCGGCTGTCGGGGACCGCCAAATACGAGCGCGCAGTAAATTTTCCTGATTTGTTTCTTCCTGAACTGGGCCCTGATTTCCGACGCCAGCTCGCCGTTGGCCGCCGCGAGGATCACGCCCGAGGTCGCCGAATCCAAGCGGTTCAGCAGCCACAACTGTCGCTTCGCTCCGTCGACGTCAGTCCACGCGAAGACCTCGTCTGCAATCGTATAAGGAACCGTCAACAGCGAGCGTGGCTCTTCGCCGGGTTCATTCGGATGCGACAGCACTCCGGCGGGTTTGGCCAGCGCCGCGACGCCGTTCGCATCGTGCATGAGCAGCGTCACCTCGCGACCCAACGGCAGGTTTGCCCAAAACTTCTCCGAGGGTCCGCTCATTGGTAGTAAAATGTAAACGTCATCTCCTGCTGCTCTCCGAGCACCGCCTTCATGTCGTCCGTCCATTCGCCGTAGGGCGCGCGATCGGTGATAGCGCTCATGCACGCACGTTCGGCAGCGTCTTTTGCCGTGCTGTCCACGTTGACGATCCGGGCGATCAGTCCTTTGGAATCCATCACAAATTTGACGGATACCGAGCTCCCGGTCGTCGGGTTAACTTTGCTCTCCCGGAGCAGATGCTCCCACTGCAGTTGCACGGACTCGATCATGCGCTGCAAGTAGGCGCCGTAGTTACTCCAGCGTGCATCGACCGCCGTTGGTCCGATATTTTGCGTGCCAAACTTATTCTCCGCGAAGATCGCCGGTCTGACCTGTTGTTGTTTCACCACGGTGGGACGCGGACGAGGACGTTGCGGGTCGATCGCTGGCTGCGTCGTCACGGCATCGTTCACCATCGGTCCGTTTTTCACTCCCTCGATGCGGTTGGGGATCGGCCGAATGTTCTCGGCGATCTTCGAAAGGTTGCTCGCAAACCCGTCTTTGCTCTCGCCTTCCTTTTTCTCCACGCCGGTCAAGGGATTCTGCTCCAGCTTCGGCGCTTGGACGGTCTTCTCTGACGGCGGCGTCACGTCCGCTGGCGGGACCGCTTCCAGCCGCTCAATCGGTTTCGATAGCTGCCCGCTGACAATCTGCGTGGACTGAAAATCCTTTTTCCCTGCGAGCGCCGGCATGTCATTCTTGCCATCGGGCGTCGGCTTTTCCTGCGCAACTTGCTGGTTTTGGGCCGCAAAATTAGTCGTCTTATCCGGGATGTTTTCCGGCGCGTCTGGATTCGTCTCCACGAACTTATTCGGCGGCGGTGGTTTCACCGTCGGCTTGATGAAGGCGTCCGGCGCCAACTCGATGCTAAACGGCTGCGGCGATGCCCGCGGGGGTCGCGCCGAAGCCGTGATCGGATCAACCCGAAATAAATACGGCGAAACCAGCCACAGCAGCAGGTAGAAAAAAATCACCCCGGTCACCCCGACCAGCGTCGACCGCGACTCCGGGTCCGCCCAGGTGCGCGCAGCAAAACGTCGCAACGCGGCGGGCAGAGAGGGTGTGGTGATGGACTGACTCATTCAGGTGGGTGACGTGCGTAGACCGACAACGTCATGGCAGGAGACCACACCGCGTCAAAATTTGTTTCGTGGTTTCCACCGGTAGCCCGATAATATTTGTCAACGACCCCCGATACTCCGCACCCAGTAGCTCCCTGTGTTCCTGGATCGCGTAGCCGCCGGCCTTGTCGAGGGTGTGCACCCGCGCGAGGTAGTCTTGGATCACGGTCTCATCGAAAACCTTGAACGTCACGTCGCTCGCCACCCCTTCATCGATCCGCAGTCCATCGCTCGCACGGCGCAACGCCAACCCCGTAAACACCGTGTGCGTCCGTCCACTCAGCCGTCGCAACATCGCTCGCGCCTCCGCCCCATCACCCGGTTTATTAAGTGCCACTCCCTCGATAAACACCGTCGTGTCCGCCCCCAACACCAGCGCATTCGGATGACGCGCCGACACCCACTCCGCCTTCAAGGCCGCGTTATGCGCCACCATCACTCGAGGGTCAGTCGAGGCGTCTTCATGCTCGGTCACGTCCGCCACCACGATTTCGAAGGGCACGCCGAGTTGCCCCAGCAGTTCCCGCCGACGGGGCGAAGCCGAGGCCAGAATCAATCGTGCGTCCCCCTTCGCGCCGGTCATTGGGCTTTTTCCGCCAGCACGGCGCGCACGTCGCCCTTCGCGCGCGCCAACTCCACGCGACTCAAGTTGTATTGGTAAACGGCTTCGAGAAGATTGTCCGCCGCGACGGCCAACTGCGTCTGCGCTTCGATAATTTCACGGTTGTCGGCGACGCCCTCATTGTACCGCGAGCGCGCGAGCCGGAGTTGCTCTTCGGCGAGACGCGCGTTTTTTTCCGCCACGGTGATCTGCGCGAAACGCGAGGACGCGTCCTGCCGGGCCAATCGCAGCTCGGAGGAGATCTGCAGCTCGAGGGAATTCAGACGCGCCTGTTGCACGCGCTGGCGAGAGAGCGCGGCGCCGCGATTCGCGCCGGCGCGCCATCCGTCAAAGATCGGTACCGTCACCGTCGCGCCAAAGGTCCAGACTTTGCGGTGTCCGTCGTCGATATTCGCTGCCGCATGTCCGAAGTCACCCGCCAGCCCCAGCGTGGGCAGCCGTTCAAAGAGCGTCGTGCGCACTTCGAGGCGCGACTGCTCCAGTGCTTTCTGCGTCCGCAGCCAGTCGGCGCGTTGCTCAAAGGTCGTGCGGCCTTCCCCCAGCATTCCGAGACTGGCATCCACGCGCGCCAACGGAAAATCCGCCAACACCAACGGTGCCCCCGGGTCGAGGTTGAGGAGCCGCTTAAAGCCCAAATCGCTCTGCATCACCGAGGTCACCTGTTGCAACCGCGCCTGCTCCGCCTGCGCCAGCTGCGCCTCGGCCCGCGTGACATCGATCTGCGTCGCGACACCCGCAGTGAGCTGGTTGCGCGCCAGCTCGAGCAGCGAACGTGCACGGGTGATGTTGGCATCGAGCACATCGAGCCGGCGCAAGTTCCGCAGATGCCCGAAATACGCCTGCGCCACGCCCGATAACGCCGTCTGCACCGTGGCAAGCACGTCGATCTTGGCGACTTCAGCTCCGACGCGCACGGCCTGGCCGGAGGAAAGCAACTGGGGATTTAACAACGCATAGGTGCCGCTGATGCGCCCGTCATAACGGTTTGAAGGCCGGGTCTCACTCAGTGCGCCCGTTGTGCTCAGAATCGTCAGGTTGCGCGAACGGCGCTGCGTCCCCGTGACGTTGACAGCGGGCAACGTGCCCGCGCGCGCCAGGTTGGCCTGCTCGAACGCCTGGGCGGCCACCTCGCGGCTGATCAGTACGCTACTGCTCACGCCTTCGGCAGAGGCCAAGGCCTGCTCCAGCGTCAGCGTAGTCCGTTCGGCCGCACCCGTCGCGTTCAGGCCAACCAACAACAAGAGGAACTGAACGGTGCGTCTATTAGGCATGATGCGAATTAAGGGTTGAACATGTAGCAAATCGACCGCTTGACGTGCAGCGCAAGCTCGACGTTGCGAGTTGCAGTCGGCGAAAAGCCTCCCACGTTCCCCACTTTCCTCATTTTCATGCGCCTCGGTCTCGCTCAGCTCAATCCCACCGTCGGCGATCTCGCCGGCAATCGCCGGAAAATTCTCGATGCTTATACCGCGCTCGTCGCGCAGGGCGCCGAGCTCGTCGTCTTCCCCGAACTCGCCGTCTGCGGTTACCCGCCCCGCGACCTATTGTTTAAACGCCGCTTCGTCCCGGATGTCGCCGAAACCCTCGCCCAGATCGCCGCTGCGACCGGCGCCGTTCCCGCCATCGTCGGCACCGTCGAGCTCAACCTCACTGGCCGTGGGCGCCCGTTCTATAACTCCGCCGCGTTCTGCTACCGCGGCGCCGTCGTTGCCATCGGCCGAAAATGTCTCCTGCCCACCTACGATGTCTTCGACGAGGACCGCTACTTCGAGCCCGCCACTGCCCCCACCGTCGTCGATCACGCCGGCATCCGCATCGGCCTCACCATCTGCGAGGATATCTGGACCCACCCCATGATCAGCACGCGCCGGCTTTATTCCGGCCGGATGCCCATCGAACAACTCGCCGATCAAAAATGCGACCTCATGGTCAACCTCTCCGCCAGTCCTTGGCACAACGCCAAAGATGGCGTCCGGCAAACCCTCGTAGTCTCCAAAGCCGCCCGCGCCCTCGGCTGTGCGGTCGTTTACGTTAACGCCATCGGCGGTAACGACGAACTCATCTTCGACGGCCGCAGCCACGTCGTCGACGCCCAGGGCCACGTCACGGCCGGCCTCGCCGCTTTCGCCGAAGAACTCCGCGTCGTCGAGGTCTCCCTCACCCGCACCTCCGTCAGTCCCGCCGCCGCCTCCCCCGCCGCCTCCGTCTCTCAACGCCCACCCCGCCTCCCTCAACTCGCAGCCAGCTTCGCTCCCGCGGAGCTCGGCGACGTCTATCACGCCCTCGTCCTCGGCCTGCGCGATTACGCGCAAAAAAGCGGGTTCAAGCGCGCCCTCATCGCACTTTCCGGCGGCATCGACTCCGCCATCGTCGCCGTGCTCGCGGCCGAAGCCTTCGGCCCCGAAAACGTCGTCGGCGTCTCCCTGCCCTCCGCGATCTCCTCGCAACACTCGCGCGACGACGCTCGCCTCCTCGCGGAAAACCTCGGCATCCGTTTCGAGACGATCGCGATCGCCGACGCCGTGGTTGCGGCCGAGACCGCCCTCGGTCCCCTCTTCGCCGGCCGTGCCCCCGACGTGACCGAAGAGAATATCCAAGCCCGCGTCCGCGGTGTCCTCATGATGGCGCTCTCCAATAAGTTCGGCTCGCTCCTCCTCACGACGGGTAACAAAAGTGAAATGGCCGTCGGCTACTGCACGCTCTACGGCGACATGTGCGGTGGCCTAGCCGTGATCAGCGACGTCTTCAAAACCCAAATCTTCGCCCTGGCGCGGTGGATAAATTCGCCCGCCGCACCGGGAGCCGGTCGCGAGATTATTCCGCTCAACACCATCGAAAAGCCCCCGAGCGCCGAACTCCGCCCCGGCCAAGTGGATCAAGACAGCCTCCCGCCTTATGACATCCTCGACGCAATCCTCAAAGGCTACGTGGAAGAAGGCCTCTCCCGCCACGACCTGATCGCCCAAGGTTTCGCCGAGTCCGTCGTCAACGACGTGGTCCGGAAAGTGGACCTCAACGAATACAAACGAAAGCAAGCCGCCCCCGGCCTGAAAATAACCCCCCTCGCCTTCGGCGTCGGCCGGCGGATCCCAATCGTGCAAAAATACGTGAGCTGAAGGTCAGCTGAACATCGGAGCGGTTTCGCGGCCACGCGGCTGAGCCGGTCCCTCCCTACCAATGTTTCACCACTTGTTTGTCCTTAAATTATCTTCGCTCGCCGGATCGCGAATTCTCCTTTGCGCGTCCCACCGCTCCACCCAATTTTCCGCCATAGTTTCCCTCCGCCTCAAGCCCGTCCTGGAGCGCAAGCTGGCCCGCAAGGACAAGCGCGTCGGTCGCTCCAAGACTGCTCTCGCGCGCGGTGCGTCGGTCTCGTGGCTCCATGAGCAAGAGAAGATCCGCATCGCCGAAGAGCGATTCGCACGACTTGAAGCCGGCCAGTCCCGCACCTACTCGCTGGCGGAAGTTAAGCGTGAGCTGGTTCTATAAGTTTGAGGCCGAAGCCTGGCACGAACGCGAGAGCCTCGACCGCGAGGCGCAACGGCGCATCGTGCGTTTTCTCGATCCGCATTTCGCCGGCGACGCCAGTACGCGTCGTTTCGACCAGCCCCGGCCCGCTCCTCTTCATGGCTGCGGGCGCGATCGCATGGGCGACGACCGAGTGCTCGCACGCATTCTCGACGAACGCATCTTTGTGCGCATTGTTCGCGTCGACCACCGCACGGACGTTTACGATCTTTAACCCATGCCCGCTCTCACCTCCGACACCCTCTTCACCCGCGCCCTCCAGCTCATCCCTGGCGGCGTCAATTCCCCTGTCCGCGCTTTCCGCTCCGTCGGCGGCGCGCCGTTCTTCGTGAAGGCTGCGCGCGGCGCCACCCTCGTCACCGCCGACGACCGTGAACTCATCGACTTCGTCTGCACCTGGGGCCCAGCCATCCACGGCCACAACCACCCGGTCATCAAAGCAGCCATCGCCGCCGCCCTCGAAAACGGGACCTCCTTCGGCACACCCAATCCCTACGAGGTCGAGATGGCCGAGCTCATTACACGCTTCGTGCCTTCGATCCAAAAAGTCCGCATGTGCAACAGCGGCACGGAAGCCACGATGTCGGCCATCCGCCTCGCACGCGGCTTCACCCAGCGCGACAAGATTATTAAATTCGCCGGCTGTTACCACGGCCATTCCGATTCGCTGCTCATCAAAGCCGGTTCCGGCGCGCTCACTCACGGCCACCCCGACAGCGCCGGCGTCCCCGCCTCCTTCGCCCGCGAGACCATCGTTCTCCCTTACAACGACACCGCCTCTCTCGACGCCGCGTTCGCCGCCAACCCGGGCCAAATCGCCTGCGTCATTCTCGAGCCCTACTGCGGCAACGTCGGCTTTATCATGCCCGACGTCGGCTACCTCGCCGCCGTTCGCGCGATCACCGCACAGCATGGCGCGCTCCTCATCTTCGACGAAGTCATGACCGGATTCCGTCTCCACAAGGCCGGCGTACAAGGTCTCCTCAACGAGGAACTCGCCGCCGCCCACCACGCCGCTGCCGCCTCCGCATCCGGCTCTCCGAGCTCAGCTCTCAACGCCCGACTTCCGTTTGCCCCCGACCTCACCTGCCTCGGAAAAATCATCGGCGGCGGTTTGCCCGTCGGAGCGTTTGGCGGCCGCTCCGATATCATGGACCACCTCGCTCCCCTCGGACCGGTCTACCAAGCCGGCACGCTCAGCGGCAATCCCCTCGCCATGGCCGCCGGCATCGCCGCCCTCCGCCTCCTCGAGGATGACGGCTCTGGCACTTCCCCGTACACCCGCCTAGACCGCCTCGGTGGCCAGCTCCGCGATGCCGTCCTCGCTGCCGCGCGCGCCAAAGGTATCCCGGCCCAAGTCCCCCAGTGCGGCTCCATGTTCAGTATCTTTTTCACGGCAACACCCGTGCGCGACTACGCCACCGCCCTCACCGGCGACGCCAAACTCTTCGCCCGCTTTTTCCACGCCTGTCTCGCGCGCGGTGTCTACCTCGCGCCGAGCGCCTACGAAGCCGGCTTCATCAGCACCGCCCACGAGGGCTCAGCCATCGACCGGGCCTGCGAAATCATGGCGCAAGCCATCGCGGAACTTTAATTGATTCTTCGGGTACGCACGGCCGTCTCTTTCCACTTCATGCGCCATCGTTTCTCTTTCCGTCGGCTGCTACTGCTCTTCGCGCTTTCCGCGTCCTCCGCGTTTCAATTTCTCCTCGCCCAGCCCGCCCCTCGACAACAACCCTCCGGCACGGCCTCCCTCGCGCTCGACGACGTCACGCCCGGCCAGCGCGGCGAAGTCTGGACCGTCTTCCGCGGCACCGTCCCCGAGCCTTTTAACGTCGAGGTCACCGGTATCCTCCGCAACGCCCTCGGCCTCGGTAAATCGCTCATCGTCTGCGAACTCACGGATGAGCGTGTCCAGAAAATGGGTGCAGTCGCCGGCATGAGCGGGAGCCCGCTCTACATCGACGGCAAACTCGCCGGCGCACTCAGTTATCAAATACAGCGTTTCGAGACGGTCCGCTTCGCCGGCTTCACCCCCGCCGCCGACCTCGTCGAGGTTCGCGAACGCGTCACCGCGTCCACGCCGCCCACGCCCAAGTCGTCCGGCAACGGCTTGTCGCGTTCGTCAGAATCCCCCCCTCCGTCGGCGCTCAATCCTCAGCTTGCACCGCTTGCTTCAGCCCACGCTCCAACCCCGCTGGCGCCCGCCTTCACGCTTACCGGCCTGAACCCCGCTGTCGCCGACCTCTTCGCCCCGCGCTTCACGGCCCTCGGGCTCTCCGCGATCGCGTTCGGTGGGAGCACCCAATCCGCCTCTGCCGTCGCCTCGCTCAACGCCCAACCCTCATCCCTCAACTCCGCTGCTTCCTCCGCCTCGCTCTCCCCGGGTTCCGCCGTCGCCGTCGCCCTGGCCACCGGCGATATTACCATCGCCGGCACCGGTACGGTTTCGCGCATCGATGGCAATCGCGTCACCGCGTTCGGCCACCCCATGTTGTCCCTCGGCGAAGTTTCCCTCGCGATGTGCGCCACCGAGATCGTCACCATTCTCCCGTCCTCCATGTCGTCGGTGAAACTGGCCAACACCGGCGCCGTCATCGGCACGATTTCGCAAGACCGTCTCTCCGCCATTTCCGGCACGCTCGGCCCGGGACCCGCCATGACGGACGTCGAGGTGACCGTAAACCCGTTCGGCAGCGCTCCCCGCACGTTGCGTTTCTCTGTCGTCCGCCAGCAGCAACTTACCCCCGTCATCGTCGCCGCCGGCCTCACTCAGGCCATTATGGGTTCCAACGACGCGGGCCTCGCCAACGGCTTCCGCCTTCGCGGCAACATCCTGTTTCCCGCCTCCCAGTCCCTCGCGACCAAGAGTCTCTACGCCGGCCCGCAAGGCTTTGCGCAGGGCCTCAACGAATTCGTGCAAGGCCTCGCCGCGAATCTCCAAAATCCCTACGAAAAAACTTTTCCCGACCGCGTCGCTTTCAGCGTCGAAGCCCTCGCCGAGAATCCCTCTGTCGTCATCGAACAGTTTCAACTTTCACGCTCGACCGCGCGCGCCGGCGAGACCGTGCAGGCGACGCTCGCTTGGCGCGACTTTCAGGGTGCCACGCATCGCGAGATCATCGACCTCATCATTAACCCCGCTTGGGCCGGCAAGCGCCTCGAAGTCGTCCTCGCCCCCGGCCGTATCCTCGACGAGCTCACCGGCCGTCCCCGGCTCATCTCCGCATCCGAGCTCCGCAGTTTTCCGGCCTACTTGTCCGCCCTTCGCGACGGACGCCCGACCGACGGCCTCAGTCTCGCGATTGTCGAAACCACGGAGATTTTTAGCGACCAAACCGTCGCGACTCCCGAGACCCCGGGCTCGATTGAACGCATCGCCCGCGCCTCCGACGAAGCGCGTTTTCGCAAGCGCGACGCCTTCCTCCCGCTCTGGGAGCGCCACGTCCTCCCCGGCAAACTGACCGCCACCGGAGTCCGCCGCCCGCTCCGGATCGTGGAGTGACCCGCCCCGCGCCGCCTCCGTACCGATTATTTCTGTCTCCATTTTTCTGACACCGACTCCGCCCCAACACATTCGCTGCGACGTCTTCTTCTTCATGCCCACTCTTTTTGGCTCTCGAACCCTCCGTGTAGTCCGCGGGCTCTTTCCGATCTCTACTCTCCGCTCAGTGTTCGTCGGCCTGACGTGTTGCGTGGCCGCCTCCGGACTTCACGCGGATCCACTGTCGAAGAAAACCGACATCGATTTCTTCCGCGATGTCCCGAGCCGCAGTCTCAAGCGCCTCGCCGCCCGTTCCGATGGCCGGCTCGTCGCGGGCCCCATTCTCGCCGAACTCGTCGTGCCCGCTCCCGCTGATCTCCTCTGGTGCATCGAGGCCACCGATGACCCCACAAAGTTCCTCGTGGGCACTGGGCCGGACGGAAAAATCCTCGAGATCAGCTACAACCCATCGCTCTCCACCTACGCCTCCCGAGAACTCGTCACACTCGACGATCCGCAGGTCTACGCCGTTAAGCCTCTCGCCGACGGTGCCCTCCTTGCCGGCACGTCCCCGAAGGGCTCGCTCTACGTCGTCCGCGATGGCCAACCCCTCGCCCGCGTCGCGCTCCCCGTCGATTCCATATTCGACCTCCTCCTCCTCGATGCCGACACCGCACTCGTCGCAACCGGAAATCCCGGCCGCATCTACCGCGTCGATTTAAAAAAGTTTTCCGCCTCCGGCCTTGCTCCGGAAAAGATCACCGATCCCGCTCTGCTCGCCGAACGCGGCATCACGCTGTTCGGCGAAATCCGTGACCGCAACGTCCGCCGCCTCGCGTTGCTAGCCGATGGCCGCATCGCCGCCGGTTCCTCCCCGAAGGGAAACATCTACACCTTCACCCCCGTCTCCGCGCCGGCGCCTGCCTCCGCTTCTCCGGCTCTCAGTCCCACCGCACTTCCGGCCCCGGTCCCCGCCATTATTCTTCAAGAAAATCGCGACGCCGAAATCACCGATCTCCTGCCCCAACCGAATGGCGATCTCTATGCGAGCATCGTGTTCACCGGCACCAGTGGCGAATCCCGTATCACCCCGGCCGACGGCAAGAAACCCGCCGCCGACGCCAAACCCGCCGACCCGGTCCTCGTCGCCCCGGCCGAGAAATTCGCCGGTCGCAGCACCCTCGTGCTGTTTACGCCAAACGGCTTCCCGGAGATCCTCGCCGCCCGTGCCAATGCCGCTTTCTACCGTCTCGCCCGCCACGGCGACGTCATTGTCATAACAGGCGGTGAACTCGGTGAACTCTACGGCTACGACCTCAAATCCCGCCTCGGCCTCACCTTCGCGGGGAGCATTTCTTCCCAGCTCAACGGCGTGACGCCCATCCCGGGTGCGCCGGGAAAATTCTTGATCATCCGCAACAACGCCCCCGGCTTTGCGCTCCTCGATTTTTCCGCCTCCGGCCCGCGTGAAGCCGAAACGCGCCGCCTCGACCTCGGCCTCCTCGCGCAACTCGGCGCGCTGCGTTTCAACCGTATCCGAAATATCCAGGACACCCAACTCTCCGTCGAAATCCGCACCAGCCATGGCAGCGACGAACTCGAGGGCTGGGGGCCTTGGAGCGCCCTCCAACCTTCCGACGGCGGCTGGCGCGGGGTACCCCAGCTTGGTCGCCACTTCAAACTCCGCATCCGTGTGCTTGATACCACGCCCGGTGCGCCCGCCGCCGAGATCGACAAGGCGACGCTTTATGTACTGCCGCAGAATCGTCGCCCCACCCTCCAAGATTTCCGTCTCATTACACCCAACTTCGGGCTCATCCCTGCCGTCGACCAGCCACCTGCGCCCAACGCCTCACTGAGCCAGCTCGTCGCAGCCAGCCCGAAAGACGAGGACGCCAAACGCAAAGCCACGTTACTGAATAGCCAGATCGTCCCGTCGCCCGGCACGCAAGTCGTCTTCTGGACCGTCACCGATCCCGATCAAGACAACGTCCTCAGCACCTTTTCCATCCGGCGCGACGGCGACACCGCGTGGACCGAGATTGCGGCCAACACCCGCGATAGCTTCGCCCAGTTCGACGGCTCTCATCTGCCTGACGGCGTCTACTTCACCCGTCTAGTCTCCACCGAAACCGCGCCCCGTCCCGTCGGCGACCGCCTCACAGCGACCTTTGAAACCGACGATCTCCTGATCGACCACACGAAGCCGGAGATCCTCGAGGCCACCGCCCGCCGCGATGGTGACCGCGTCATCATTTCCGTCGGCGGCCGCGACGCGCTTTCGCTGCTCGATGGCATTGAAGTCATCTTCAACAACGGCGTCCGCGAAGTCGTCGAGCAACCCGACGACGGCGTGCGCGACGGTCGCCAAGAACGATTCACGCTCGACGTCCCGTGGGCCAAAGTCAGCAACGCCACCTCCGCCGAAGTAACCCTCTACGACGCCGCCGGCAACGGCACCCCCCGGCGCGTGAGCTGGTAAACTCTCGGTGAAAATGCCCGGCGTCCTGCCGATCATAAAGCTTACCCAATGAGCGAAGAGGTGATGATCGGGATCGACGTCGGTGGTCCCGCCAAAGGATTTCATGCCGTGGCCATTTGCCACGCCGAGATCATCGGCACATTCAAGAGCCCCAGTGCCGTCGAAGTCGCCGCATGGTGCCTAGCGCGTGGCTCCGCCGTCGTCGCCGTCGATGCGCCTTGTTTGTGGCGTGGAGTGGGTCGACCGGCCCGCGCAGCCGAACGCCAACTCGCGCAGGATGGGATTTCGAGTTTCTCCACACCCACCGAAGCAGCCGCGCGGGGACATCCGTTTTACACGTGGATGTTTGCCGGGATGGAAATCTTTCGTGCGCTCGCGACATCACACCCGCTTTACCTCGGCCGAGCCGATCCGACGAACGTAACCCTCGAGACGTTTCCGCAGGCCGTTGCCTGTGCGCTCGCCGGTCAAATTGTCTCCGCGAAGGAAAAGAACCGCGGGCGTCGTGGACTCCTCACGCGGGCCGGCATCGATGAATCCAAGTTGGGAAATATTGACGAGGTCGACGCTGCCCTGTGTGCGCTTGCGGCACAGTCCTTTTCGCTACGTTCGTTTCATGCCTATGGCGACCGCGAGGGCGGCTATATCGTCGTGCCAGCTTGGTCCGGCCGCTCTCGCACTCGGTCATCAACCGCGCAGTGACCGAACGAGACTCTCGCGACGCCGTCCCACGCGTTGGAAGACATTATCGCCGCCCCTCCCGACGCTTGCTCCCCTCGGCGCATGGCCCTTATTGCCGATCGCCGGTCAGCGCCTCGGAATTCAGGGTAGTTTGGGTGTTGCGTGAGCCACCTCCGCGCACTCCCGACTACGCCCGCGGATGCGCCTTCGCGTAAACTTCCTTGAGCCGGGCCACGCTCACGTGGGTGTAAATCTGCGTCGTCGCGAGTTGCGCGTGCCCGAGCAGTTCCTGCACGAGGCGGAGATCCGCCCCAGCGTTGAGCAGATGCGTCGCATACGAATGCCGGAGCTTGTGCGGCGTCAGATCCAGCGGCAGCCCCGCGAGGGTGAGGTAGCGCTTGAGCATCAGTTGCACCTCCCGCACGCCCATCCGCATTCCCGTCGTATTCACTAATACTGGACTTGTCGGCGCTTTGTCCCGGGCAAAGTCGTCACGCACTTTCACGAGCACCGCCAGCGCCACTCGCCCCAGCGGACATAAGCGTTCCTTTTGCCCTTTGCCCAGCACGCGGGCCACCCCCGCCTCAAAATCGACGGCCCCATAGGTCATGCCCACGGCTTCGCTCACCCGCAGCCCACCGCCATACAGCAGCTCCATCGCCAGTCGGTCCCGCCACGCCGTGTGGGCATCGATGCCCGCATTTTCCAGCAACCGCTGCGGTCCCGTGAGCAACAGCTTCATTTGCTCTTCAGTCAAAAATTTCGGTAGCCGTTTCTCCAGCTTCGGCAGCGGCACTCCGAGCAACGGATTGTTTCTCAATTTATCCCGCCGCATCCAGTATTTGAAAAACGTTCGCAACCCCGACGCATGGTTGTGCAGCGTCCGTCGGTCAAAACGCCGCTGCCCTTCGATCACAAAATCTCTCATCTCGCGCGAACCAAGCGCACTCAAACCGCGTTCCCAGAGGCCGGCGCCCACGAGCCACCAGTAGAAATCCTCGAACGCCTGCCAGTAGTTGCGCACCGTATACGCTGAATAGCGCCGCTCTTTCGCTAGAAAATCTTCGAACGGCGTCCACCACTCCGCCACCACCTCCGGCGGCACATCGTCGCGTCGCCGCTCGTCGCCGAGGCACTCCGCCTTAGGCCCCACGCGCTGCGAGGTTTCCTTCGACATCGCGCATCACCTGCGTCGCATGCAGCCGCAGCGCCGCTTCGGGATCGAGGCCTTTGGCCCGCGCCGCCGCCGTCAGCTCAAACAACAGTTTCCCCAGCATCGTCGCATCCAACTGCTCGCCCAACGCGCGCACCTGCGCTGTGTCCACCACGCCTTCGGCCGGCAGTTGCTTCTTCTCAATCTGCTTCCACACCGCCTCAGCAAACATCAGCGCCGGCAATCGCGGCGGCAGGTCTTTGAAGATCCCCGTCGACACCGGTCCGTGCTTCTTCTCGGTGGCCTTGATCTCCTCCCATTTCACAATGACTTCCGCCGCCGTCTTCAGTTTACCGTCGCCAAACACGTGCGGATGCCGCCGCACCAGTTTCTCGTTGATGTCCCGCGCGACGTCCTCAAACGAAAAATTTCCCGCCTCTTCCTCGATGCGCGCGTGAAACACGATTTGGATTAACACGTCGCCCAATTCCTCCCGCATGTGCGCGAGGTCCCCGCGATCAATCGTCTCGATCAGCTCGCTCACCTCGTCGATGAGGCAGCGCACGAGCGTCGCATGGGTCTGCTCCTGATCCCACGGACATCCGCCGGGCTTCGCCCGCAATCGCACCATCGTCTGTTTCAGATCTTCAATCGCGCTCATGGAACGACGGTGCCTGCGGAAATCACGGAATACACGGAAAATTTCGCAGAAAAATTCGGCTTTGAGTTCCGCGGGTTCCGTGTGTTCCGTGGTACCTGAATGTCCGACAAACTCACCGAGATCATGGCTTGGAAGCGTCAGGAGATTGCGCCGTTCATTCGCGCGGTCTCCGCAACCGAGCTGGCCCGGCTCGACTCATCGCTGCCTCGTCCACCGTCCTTCGCCGCCGCCCTCCAGCGCGGCGATGGCACACTCGCGGTCATCTCCGAGATCAAGCGGCGCTCCCCTTCTGCGGGTGACATCAAGGCTGGGGCTTCGTCCGTCGATCAGACCAGCCGCTACCAAGCCGCGGGTGCCGATGCCCTCTCCGTCCTCACCGACGAAAAGTTTTTTGGTGGCACCCTCGACGACCTCCGGGGCGTCACCGCCTATTTTCGTTCAACACCTCCCGCGCGGCCCTGCATCCGCAAGGATTTCTTCGTCCACCCCGTGCAGGTGCTCCAAGCCCGCGCCGCCGGAGCCAGCGCGATCCTTATTATCGTGCGAGCTCTGAGCGACGAGGAGATCAGGTCGCTGGCCGAGGCCGCCACCGCCGCCGGCCTGGACGCACTCTTCGAGATTCACACCGCCCCCGAGCTTGCCCGCGCACTCGCCCACGGTGCCCGGATCATCGGCGTCAACAATCGCGACCTCTCCACGTTCACGACCGACCTCGGCTTGAGCGAGCGCCTCATTCCGCTTTTCCCTGCCCACGTCACTGCCGTTAGCGAAAGCGGTATCCACACCGCCGCCGATGCCGCCCGCGTCCGTGCCGCCGGCGCCCACGCCATTCTCGTCGGCGAAGCCCTCATGAAAGCGCCTGATCCCGCTGTGCTCCTCTCCTCGTTTCGCTCTGCCTAATCGACCATGTCACTCCGCCCGATTACCGCCTTCACCAAACTCGGCGGCTTTTATTTTCTCCCCCGCACCCTCGACAAGATTCGCGTGCATGCGCGCGGCGAACTGCACCTCGATCACCACGCGTTCCTGGGTAAAGGCTTCGACGGTCGCCTCTGCCATTTCCTTGGGATCAGTTACGAGGCCCTGCGCCTGCGCACCCTCGCCGGCGGTAGCGACGATGAGATTCTCCACTGGATTCAGGAGCGCGGACGAAAAACTTCCGACGTCGATCTCCTGATCTGGAATGGATTTTCCTCCAAGCGTGGCTGGCGCGACGACGCCACCCCCACCCTCGAAAAACAAAAAGCCGAAAGCGGCCTCGCCCATCGGGCCGACCTCCTGACGTTTTTCGATTATTACGAAGTCGACGAAGGTCGCGCGCCTCGCTGAACCATGCCGCTCTCTTTCAGCGCCACCCGCGACCTCTTGGCCTCCCTCGGTCACCAGCCGAAACGTTTCCTCGGTCAAAACTTCCTCGTGGACGGCAATATCGTCCGCAAATCCCTCGAGCTCGCCGAAGTCCGCCCCGGTGACACCGTCGTCGAAGTCGGTCCCGGGCTGGGCACCCTCACGGCTGCGCTCCTGGAGGCCGGGGCCGAAGTCTGGGCCGTGGAAAAAGACCGCAGCCTCCACGCGCACCTCGAATCCACGCTGCTCAATCCGGCCACTCACCCCGATTTTGCCGTGCGGTTCCATCTGCTCGAGGGCGACGCCGTCGAGCACCCCCTTGCCGCCCTCCCGACTGAGCGGGCTACAGCCGGTTTCAAGATCGTTGCCAACCTGCCTTACGCCATCGCCACGCCGTGGCTCGACGGTGTGCTCTCGGGGCCCCTGCCCACGCGCCTCGTCCTCATGTTGCAGCAGGAGGCCGCTCAACGCTATGCCGCCCAGCCCGGCACCAAGTCCTTCGGCGCTATTTCAGTTTTTCTCCAAGCCGCCTACGAGACCGCCCCCGGGCACAAAGTCGGCCCCGGCTGTTTCCACCCGCGCCCCGATGTCGATTCCTATCTCATTAACCTCGTGCGCCGGCCCGTCCCCTACGTTTTCACCGCCGCCGTAAAAACGATCGTCCGCGCCTGTTTTCAACAACGCCGCAAACAGATCGGATCCCTCCTCCGCAATCACGCTCCTGCCCACGCCACCGCAGCGAGGGAACTTCTCCTCGCCCACGGGCTCTCAGAGCAGGCGCGACCTGAAGAGCTTCCCGTCGCTTGGTGGATTCAATTTGCCGGGACACCAGCCTTAGCTTGAAAGCCGCGCCGCCGCCGTTCTACTTCATCCCACTCCACATGCTCCGCCTTACCCTCGCTCTCGTTCTCGCCACCTTTACCGCCATCGCCCGCGCTCAGGATGCCGCGACCGCCCTCGCCGGCAAAGTAGAAGGCAAGACCTACGTTTCCCCCACCGGCGTCTTCAAAGTCACCATCCCTGTCCTCCCCGAACTCGGTGGTGAGATTTCCGATACGCCCAACGTCGTCACTTTCCAAGACGCCTTTAACGTCCATATCAGCATCGCCGCCTTCTCGCAGGACGCCACCCAACGTTGGGAGAACTCCACGCGCGGCACCAAGGACTACCTCATCTATTTTTTCAGCAATTTCGTCCTTTCCGATTTCAAACAAGCCTTCCAGGGCGTGCAGATTGAGAGCGCAAAATTTATCCCAGGTACGCTCGAGGGCTCGCTGATCACCTACATTCTCATCCCCGCTGGCTCCATGTTCGCCAACAAAGTCGCCCAGCTCGACAACTCCGACCGCATCGCGATCGCGAAACGCGGCAACCTCCTCTTTGTGAAAAACGGCCACATTTTTGTCATCAGTGTAGAACTCGCCGAGCGCGTGATCGAGGGCCGCACCTACACCAAAACCACCGCGGAAGAAGACGAGATCCTCCGCCAGCGCCTCAACGACGTCGTCGACAAGATTCAGTTCGCGAAACTCCCCGGCGCCACCCCCGCTGCGGCGACGCCGAACAAGTGACCTGCCCGCTGCGCCCCGTGCCGCGCCCAGCCTCTCCCCGCCTCCGATCGTACCTCCAAGGGGGTCCTCCCTTGCGCCCGTGCGCGCCTGCGTCCCAACCTCGCTAACATGATCCTGCGCGACGCCTCCGAAGCCGATCTCCCGGCCATCGTTGCCATCTACAATAGCATTATCCCTGGCCGCATGGTCACCGCCGACCTCACGCCGGTGACCGTCGACTCTCGCCGCACGTGGTTTGCAGCCCACCAAGTTCGCGAGCGACCGCTCTGGGTCTTGGAAGACCCCGCGGGCACCATCGCCGCGTGGGCGAGCTTCGATACGTTTTATCCGCGCGCGGCCTACGACGGCACCGCGATGCTGGCCATCTACGTCGCCGAAACACATCGCCGTCAGGGTCACGGTCGTCGCTTGCTGGACGCCGCCATCAGCCGCGGGCCAGCCCTCGGCTTGCACACGTTGCTTGGCTACATTTTCGGCCACAACGCCCCTAGCCTCGCACTCTTCGACTCCCACGGCTTTTCCCGTTGGGGGTATCTGCCGCGCGTCGCTGTCCTCGACGGCGTCGCCCGCGATCTCATCATTGTCGGCCGCCGCCTAACTCCGTAGTTCAACGCTCCTGCTGACCTCACGCTGGCGCCTTCGCTTCCGTGTAGCCGTCCTTACTGCGCTCATCTCCGCGCCCGGCTCCACATTCGCTACCGCCCTCGTCTTCGACGCCCGCGTGTCTTCGGCCCGCGTGTCTTCGGCCCGAAATAATGCGATCATCCGATCGTTTCTGAGTTTGTTCGGCCATCCACTTGCGGACACTCGGAGCGCCTGTAAATCGGCGGGCTACGATGCATGGCTAGCATCTCTCGTCGCGTGAGAATACGCCCCACCGTCGGGTGCACACCCGGTCGCCGTCCGGGCTGCTTGCCACCATCGGATCGGCCCACCTCGGGTCACAAATCAAACGTCGTCGTGAGGATGAACTGCCGAGGATCGATGATCCGATAGGCGTAAGGTTGTCCGTCGGGATTCACCGCCACCGCCTGCAAGCGACCCCGCTCAAAGATATTTCTCACGTTCAACTGCACCCGCGCGCGAATCGCGTTGTGGGCGAAACGCAGATTGTAGCTCGACGAGAGATCAAAGTAGGCGCGGGCCTTGTCGAAGATCGGTCGCGTCACATCCAGCGAACGCACCACGCCGTCCGCCTCCGGTGCGGCCCCGCGGAAGCCGATGGCCGCTTGATCCTCCCAGCGGACCGCCCCGCCCACGCCAAAATTCTTCAGGCGCCCCTGCGTGAAGGTGTAGTTCGTGAGCGCGTTAAAGCGCCACTCCCGTACCTGCGAACGGGGTTTGCCATTGTTGGCGATCGCCAGCTTGAGCGGCGCTGCGACGTTGCCGGTGTAGAAGTTCACGGGCGCACCGCCGCTGCCGATAACGGAGGTCCACCAACTCACGCCGGCATCGTCCTTCACCCCTTGCCAAACCGGGAGCCGTGAATCGAGAAACTGCTGCAGGCGCGGCGAAATGTTGCTGTCGATCGTCTGCTGCTGGGCCCCCGTCATCTTCAAGGTCCAGTTGCGCGTGGGATTGAAGTTCAGCTCCAGCTCGAGGCCTTTCGACACCTGATCGGAGGTCTCCGCGATGCTCTTACCGACCAGCGTGTCGAGGAAACCCTCAGGCAGCTGCATGATCTTTGCCACCGCCGCAGATGTCTGCGCCGCCGTGGGGATAATTCCCTGCGCAGTGAACCGAGCGTTTGATAACAGCGTCGCCCAGGTCTCGAAATTAAACGAATCATTCCCGTTGCCGCTGCGGCCCGTGTCCATGCGGATCGCGCGCGTGGCGACAATGCCCGCATCGCCGCCGCGCGAATTGAACTGCGTCGTATCGTAGCGGCTGATCTTCAGGCTGAGGCGGCTGTCGAGGAGCACAAAAGACAGCCCGTAGTCGCGGCCCTTGCCCGTCGGGTTGGGCAGGGCCTCGCCGTAAAGATTGTACTGGGTCGTCGCGGGTTGAAAACTGTCAGATTTGTTGAAATGGCCGCGCAACCAAGCAAGCGGTTTCACCACGACGCCGGAGGTTTTCGTCTCGCCCGATTTTTCTAACCACGGGCCCCAGACATCGAGGGCGTCGTAGTTCAAGAAACCCGTCGCCGCATCCACCGTGGCACCGTTCGAATCGCGGCTGCGATTTTTGTCTTTGCGCAAACCAAAGGTCGTGACGATGCGATCTCCGAAGAAGAAATTCTGCGTCGTGGCGGACAGCGTGCGGATCTCGCGCCGCGTCCGATTGGACGGCGTCACGCCGGCTTCGCCGATCGTGGACGGTTCGTTGACCCACTGGTTCGTCAACGCGTTGAACCAGGTAAACGGATACTTGCCACTGAGGCCGTAGATCGCCGGAGGAGCCGTATCGATGTTCTGTCCCTGATTATCGCCCACGTAGTATTTGTAGTAGGCGCGCGCCGCCGTCACCCCCGTGCGATTTTGTAAATTAATCCACGGATGATCATCGATGATCGCATCGCGATAGCGGAAGGTCGCCGTGTCGATGCGGCGCGTCTCGCCGTGGGCCGCAAATTTCTGCTGGCCGATCCAGCCCAGCCAGCGGGGCGTGTTGGCCGGCGTGAGCTGATAAGCCAGATCCGCGCTCTGAATGTCATTCACGTTCGGCCGGTTAAAGAGCGTGGGTTCCGAGGCTGCGAGATACGGGCGCAGGAAGTAGGGATTGGCGCGGCCGTCGAGGAGTTTTTCGTTCACGTCGACGTAGAGAACCGCATTCGTGCCGCCGATAAAGTTGCGGCTGTAGCTATCCACATCCTCGTGAAACCAGCCGGCCCGCGCGGCCAGCAGATGGTGCTGGGTCCGCACAAATTCCTGCTCGATCTCAATCGTGGTGATATCGGCTTTGTCCTTGTTGTAGTTTGGCGCGACGAAATTGACCGAGGACCAATCGTAGAGCGATTTGCTGGTGATGCTCGGCGTCACAAAGAGCGGGAACAGCGTGCCGCGCAGGCGTTGGAGATCCGTGCCACTCTCAAGAAAACGCAGATTGGTGGTGAGATTGTCCGGTGTCGCGATGCCTGCAAACGCCCCCGTCGTCGGGATCGCGCTGGTGCGATTGACGCTCCAAAATCGGATGTCGCCGTTGTCCACGTAAATACTGGGGCGGTTGTAGAATCCCGAGCCTTGGGCCAAGAGACCGAGCGGGAGATTGCCATCTTGGGCCACGGTAAACGGTCCGGATCGTGCGCCGTTCGCGAAGGTCACGATCTGGGTCGTGGGGTCCCAGGTCGGACGCCCGACCGCATTCCAGTAGGAAACGGCATCGCGCGGCGTGACGGCATTTGGCCGGCGCGCGTAGTTGTTGTAAGCCTCAAAGCTCCCACGAATCGTCGTCGTCGCAAACGGTTTGTAGGTGAGCGCCCCCTGTTGGCGACGCGTCATCTCGGCCGCTGGCTCACGCTTGAAGCCTTTTGATTCGTAAACCGCTGAAACGCGCGCGGAGAGTGTGTTGCGGATGATCGGTCGGTTCAGATCGAGGCTCGTGCGGTAGCCGCCATAGCTGTCCATGCGGGCCGTAAACGTGGAGATGGGGCGCGTGAGATTTGCCTGCGTGCCGATGATGTTCACCGTACCCGCCGTGTTCCCGAGACCGAAAATATTGGCGTTGGGTCCGCGCGAAATCTCCACCGCCTCCGTGTTGTAGAGATCGATCGGGATGGAGGAATTGCTCGCGAAATTGCCGCGCGCCGTGTTCGCGGTGTCGAGGCCGCGGATGCGATTCGCCGTCTGAGGACCGCTCTGGATATTGTCGTTCACGCCGCCGTTACGATCGACCGTGAACGAGGTGAAATTGCCCGTGCCCTCGGTGTTCGCCTCGTAGAGGAAGATGTCGTTGATATCGAGGACGGCGGTGTCGAGCATCTGCTGCTTGGTGACGACGGTGATGGAGGCGCCGAGATCCTCGAGCTTCGAGTTGAGGCGCGTCCCGGACAGTGTGTTCGCAGCCAGATAGCCTTTGTCCGCCCCGGCGTTCACTTGAAACGGCGAGAGCTCGACCACCCTATCCCCGCCCTCTGTCGGCGGGTTGGCCGTCGCGGCTTGGGCGGCCTTCGTCTCGTCGGCCCGCTGTGCGGCAAGTTCATCGGCATCGAGCCGGCCGTTTTTGTTTTTGTCGTAGCGGGCGAGATCCTGCGCGGCGCGCGCGGCACCGGATGCAACGGGCGCTTGCGCCCAAGACCACACGGAAAGGAGCGAGCAAAGACTGACGGCAGCCGCGAGAGTCGCTCGCGGGGCAGGACGGGGAGCAAGGAGGGAGTTCATGAGGTTGGTTAACGTGAGAGGACTGAGCGGACGCCGCAGGTTTCCTTGGTGCGGGGTTGCAGTTGATGGGTAAGAAACGACGAACGATGGAGGGGGACACTGATAACAACGCGTTCATGCGCAAGGGGCACAATCCCGCCGCTTAGCCGGACAGTCAGTCAACGCGGCAGATGTCCCACCGCGTTGCGTTCAATTTCACCGTTGATCCTCGCTACGTCCGTGCGGCACCTACCGGTCGCCAAACGGCGCGCTTACTTATGCGTTGGCGGGACTGGTGGACCACCGAGGCCGCCCCGTTTTCCGCGACCGTCGGTGGGACTTCAGGGAGAACTTATAAAACTATCACGCGAGGCTGGTCGGAGAGTGCGGGAGCGAGCGTACTCGCGACGTTGGGCGAATGAGTCGCCAGCACGTTCGCGCGGGCACGGATGTTAATATTTTCCGAGAATGCCCCGGGGCTTTCCACGGGGATATTTACTGTTTCCCGGTCGCTGGCGGTGCCGGCGGTCCGCTCCGGCCGCCCCGACCGCCGCGACCACCGGAGCCGCTCTCGGGCGCGGGTGGCAGCTCGTTGGGCAGGGCGTCCGCGCAGAGCGCGAGAATCTCGATCACCGTGAGGCTCGTCTGCGCGGCGTCGTTGGTGGAAACGCCCGCCGATTCATGCACCGGATTGAGCGAGTCGGGTCCGCTCACGAGGCGCGGCGTCGCTCCCCGGGCCCGGCTCAGCGCTGCGATCGCCCGCTGCGCATACGCGGGATTTTTGGTCTGCGCGTAGGCATAGGCGGCGAGCCGCGGCCCGCCCTGCGCCGTCTCGACATACTGCGCGTCGGCGCCTTCGTTACCCGTCGCGCGATCCTTGTCGAGCACGTCGCCGGGCGCGCTGCCAAGGCGGCAATATTGCAACCAAGCCTTCTTCCAATCTTCACGACCGAGCAAGGGCACCAGTTCAAACATCACCTGCGCCCCACCCTGAATTGTGGAGAGGTTGTAGTTCACCGGCACTTGCTGGCCGACGATGGGATCGGGAATCGGGAAGAGTTTTCCCGTCGCGGGATCGTAGCCGACGGTCATGCTGCCGCCGCCCTTGAGCGGGCCGATTTTGCCGGCGCCGATATCGGGATTCAGGCCATTACGCACTCCGGAGCGAATCCAATAGGGCATCGCGAGGATGGCATCGACACCCGCGTTGATGCGGTCGAGCCATTGCTTGTCGCCAGTACGTTCCCACTCGGTCATCCAATTGCCCGCGAGCGCAAACCAGTCCGGCCCGATGCGGATGCGGCCGGGAAATTTTGGGTCCTGCGGGAGCACCGGTTGCGCGAGGCGCATCGGGTCGTGCTTCACCGCGGCGAGATCGGCGGTGAGTTGCGCGCGCATAATGTCGCCCGTGCGCTCGTCGGTTGTCAGGTAATAATACGGCCGCCAGTGCGCCGCTTGGCTGACGCGTGCTTCCTTCGCACCATCACCCCACTTCACGACGTTGTGCCGCGAACCCAAGCCCTGCATCGGGCCGAGGTGATAGACATTCGTCTCGCTCGTGTTGCGCGTCTGTGCCTCCGCCATCCGAAACACATCCCCGCGGCCCGTGCGCAGAAAACTGGTCCATACCCAGAGCGGCACTCCCAGCTCCGTGTTCTGCCAGGCGTGCCCGCCCCAGTCGTAATACCAGACGTGCTGCGCGTTGTTATAACTGTGGATGTAGTCACCAAAGGTCCAGAAGCCATACCAATGACGCTCGTCCACCTGCTGCTGATAAAACGCCAACACGGAATCAAGTTTATCCTCCACGGTCTTTTTCAAGGGCGTCGAACGGTCCGGCAAGCTCCACACTCCGAATACACCCGTCGAGTGCAGATATGCCGGTGACGCCACGAGCAGCGGTCGCCGCTCGCCCGCCTGCGCCATGGCCACCATCGCCGCCTTCGTCGGGACCTCGCCCGCAGGGAAGAGCGTCAACTCGCTGGTTCGCGCGACGCCATAGGCCACGCTCATCCCGGGCTGCACGTCCTCATACGTCGCGTTGAGCCCGTGCGCGCGGGTGTCGTAGTGCCGCATGTCCATCGCCGGTGCCTCCGGCGACCAGAGCCACGCGGTCATCTGCGCCGTCGCCTTCGCCGCGTCACGAATCTCCAGCCCCGTGGGAAACGACTGCCAGAAATCTTTTACGCTGATCGCGAGCCCGCCGCTGACATCGCCGACGAAGGCCAATCCCGACGCCCGCCGGCCCGCATCCGCAAACACCCATGTACTCTGCGGATTAGTGCGCTTGGTGATCGTGAATCCCTCGGGTGTCGGCTGCGACAGCGTGTAGTCGCTCCAGATCGCGTGCTGCTCTTTCTCATTGTCCGCATAGAAACGCCCGCCCTCGATCCGTTGGCCCGCAGCCTGGGCGACGTTGCCGCCGCCCGGTTGGATGGGTTCGGCCCAGAGACCGCCGTCGGGTCCGGAGAAACGCACGTGCCGGTTGTGAGCGTGCTCGCGCATCGGCACCGCAAACGTCAGGCCGACGCCACGAATAAAATCCTTTTGCTGATCGCCGTCGAACACGAGTGTGTGCACGACGCGGATCGACTCCTGCCCTGCATAAAAATACAGCCGCACGCTGAACGGCAGCCACTCACGCGGACCGTTCACCGCCTTGTGCATTCCCTCCACTTTAACGACCGCGCGGACCGGCCCCGTCTGCTCGACCGTGACCTGGTGGACGTTGCTCAGAAATTTATCGCGCCGCGGCATCGCGCCCTCCTCCACGTCGGGCCCATTCTGCAGGATACACACGAGCTGCCCCGCGCGCGCCACTTCGCGTCCGCCCACCGCGAGCGACTCGATCAGATTTTTCCCGGTCGTGAGCAGCCGGGCCTTCATCGCACCCGTGTCGATTTCGATTACTCCGTTGCTCTGTTGGAGCATCAGTTTCGCGCCGTCCGTCGCCGCGCTCGTCCCGCTCGACAAAATAAACGGTCCCGCCACGCCCGCGCCCGTCGCCGTCGCCAGACCGCTCCACTTCAGCGAGCCGTCCGGCCAGTAGGCCAATGGCCACGTTTGCACCGGCAAGGTCTTCCCGTCCGCCGCCCTGAGCGAAAACGTCGGGTCCTTCTTCACCGCCCCCTGCGGCCACGGCACCCCGAAGCTGACACCGGTGCCGGCTCCCGGCGCAGTGTGATCCAGCCAATGGATGGACACATCGGCGCCGAATACCTCGGAGGACGCCATGAGACCGATCATAAGAGCGGTTAAGAAATAATGGGAGTGTTTCATAAAAGTGAGCGTTGCGACCCAGCGTCGGGGCGCGCCGAGGTGCGGAACCAGGACCTGTGGGCAGACTGACGAATCGCCCGCATTTCGGATGCGCCGACGATGGGCCACGGCCAAATTTTTGGCCGGCTCGCCCTCGACGATGCCCATTCATCGTCCGTTGATGCCCTCGTCGGACTGTCCACGCGCGGACCGTTGGCTCTTTTGTCCACGCCTTGCGTTGGTATTCGGTCGGCCATCCACCACCGACGAATCTTCGTTTAACCAACACTATGACCTCCCGTCTATCCGCCTTAATTTCCTCGCGGACGCGCGCCTTCGCCACTGGGTTGCTCTGCCTCCTCGCGCTTGCCTTCGTTCCTGCCGGCCTCCGCGCACAGCCCGGCACGGGCTCGATCGCAGGCGCCGTTTCGAATCAGAGCACGCGTCTTTTTCTTGATCGGGCCGAGATCAAGATCGACGGCACCAACCGCACGGTCCTCACCGATCGCGACGGCACGTATGCGCTCACCGGTCTCGCTGCCGGCAGCTACGATCTCGTCGTCTCCTACACCGGCCTCGACACCGAGAAACGTCGCGTGACCGTTTCTGCCGGCGCCAAGGCCGCTCAGGATTTCACGCTCACCTCAGGGATCTACAAACTCGGTGCCTTCACCGTCGCCGCCGAGGCCGAGGGCAACGCCGCCGCGATTAACCAGCAGAAAAAATCCGACGTGTTTATCCAGGCGATCTCCACCGACACCCTCGGCATCGTGCCCGACGGCAATATCGGTGAATTTCTCCGCTACGTGCCCGGCCTGCAGGTCAACTTCTCCAACGCCGACGCCAGCACCGTTTCCATGCGCGGCCAAGACCCAGAATCTACGCTCTTCACTTTCGACGGTCAGATCCCCGCCGCCGCCGGCACCCCGCCACGTTCGAGCACCGGCAGCTCCGACGCCTCCAGCCGCGCCTTCGAGTTCAGCTCGGCGACGATTTCCAACATCGAGACCATTGAAGTTTTCAAGGCACCGCCACCTTGGATGGCACCTTCGACGGGCGGCGTGATCAACGCCGTCACGAAAAATGCTTTTCAACAAAGAGGTCGGCGCTTCAGCACGACCTTCACGCTCTCCGCCAACAGTGAGATGCTTCGCCTCGGCGAGGTGGCCGGCCCCGGCGCCCGCCCGACGAGCCGCCTGAAACCCGGCGGCGGCCTCAACTACTCCGAAGCCTTCTTCAATAACACCCTCGGCCTCACCTTCAGCTACTTCGAGAGCAACGTCATCAACCCGCAGCACAATTACGCGATGGGTTATTCGCCGTTCGTCGCCGGCACCGTCGCCAACCCCGTGACGGAAAACTCCCGCCACAACGTCAACACCTTCACTCTCGTGGACGGACCGCAGGTGAAAAATCGCCGCACCTTCTCGCTCGGCGGCGACTACAAACTCGGCCAAAATACCGTGCTGAAACTCAAGACTTCCTACAATGGCTTCGTCAACCAGAGCCGCAGCCACACCTTCCGCGTGAAGCCCGGTGTGATCGACCCCGCCTCCACCACCACCGACGTCACACTGCGCAACACCGGCGTCGATGTCTTCGACGACTACAGCGATCAGATCGGCGTCAGCTACGGCTACGTCGGCAGCATCGAGCACAAAATCGGCGCGTGGAAACTCGACGGCTCCGCCAGCTATTCTAAGTCCGACTCGAAGGTCACCGACCTGCCGTCGATGATTCAGTCGGTGCAGTTCAACCTCGTCGCCGCGCAGGGCGTCACCGTGCGCATGACCGCTTCCCCCGACACGCCCGCGCCCCTCACCCTCACGCAGTCTGCCGGTCCCGATCTCTACGATCTCCGTAGTTATACCAACACGACAGGCCTCTCGCTCCAGACCTCCCCGCGGTTCCAAAATGACCGCACGTGGAATCTGAAATTCGACGTTAAACGCAACTTCGCCAATCTCCACTTCCCTTTCGAATTTCGCTCCGGCGCCAGCCTCTACCAGCTTCACCGCAAAAAACAGGCCGGCCAGATCGTCCTCAACTTCCTCGGCCCGGATGGCATCACCGGCACTGCTGACGACGGCCCGAACGCGCTGAACGCCTCGCTCTTCGACGGTGCCGACAACTACGGCGACAAATTCCTCTACGGCATCCGCAAGCCCCCGCTCCTCGATCCGTATAAGGTCGCCGACTACATGCAGAAATACCCGCTCGCGATCCAGGACATCGCTGCGGCCAATATCGCGCGCCGTTTCACGAACAGCCAGTCGATGGCGCAGGATATCACCGCGGTTTACGTCGCCGGTACCGTCAAGGTCGGCTCCCGCCTCACGCTCACCGGCGGCGTGCGTGGCGAACAAACGGAGAATTTCCTCCGCGGCCTCTTCCGCAAAAACTCTCTCGGCACCGGCCTCACGGGCCTCGATCAGCAGCTCGCCCTCTACTCCCAGACGCAGCGCGTGACGAGCGACTACGTGGACTATTTCCCCAATCTTCAGACGGTCTATCGTTTCTCACCCGACCTGCTTTTCCGCGCGGCCCTCACCCGCTCCATGTCCCGCCCCGGCGTCCAAAGTATCTTGCCCGCCACGACCGTCAGCGACCTCACCACGCCCCGCACCGTCTCAGTGAATAACGCCGCGCTGTCGCCGACCTACGCCCGCAACCTCGATCTGCATCTCGAACTCTACACGCGCCCCGCCGGCAGCGTGACCCTCGGCTGGTTTCGCAAGACCATCACGAACTACATCATCAACGATCGTGATACCATTGTCGGCGGCAGCGCGGAAGACGCCTACGACAATGCCTACGGCGACTACGATCTCATCTCCCAGGCCAACGGTGGCAAAGGCCAGTTCGAAGGCTTCGAGGCGTCCGCCCGCCAAGGCTTGGCCGCGTATTTGCAATTTCTGCCCGAAGTCGCTCGTGGCTGGGATGTGTTCGGCAGCTACAGCCGGAACACCAAGGGGGAAGCCCCCAACCGCGCCGGGGTCCTCACCAAGCCCCTCGCTCCGAATTTCTACGACTGGAACGCGAGCTGGGGCGTCACCTACACGTTCCCACGCCAGCTCTTCTCCATTAATCTCCGAAACACAATTTTCCCTGAGGCGATCACCACCGCTGCCTCGACGACCAATCTCCTCCCGACCTTCGAGTCCAGCCACTCCCGCTGGGATGGCAGCGTGAAGCTCAACCTGAGCCGCACCTACGCCGTCGAACTCACCGGCTCAAATCTCACCAACGACTCGTGGCGCAATTTCTACCAAGGTGGCCGCAATACGTCGCGCCGCACCTTCGGCACGCAATACAGTCTCTCATTCAGGGCCAACCTCGATCAGCTGCGCATTCCGTTCCTCGATCGCAAATAAGCCGCGTCGCTCCTCGCGCCGTCCCGCAGCGGGGCCGGCGCGAGACACCGTGAGATCGATCCCCCCGTTTTACCCGCGGTGGGATTTTTTATCTACGCTGATTTGGCATTGCGACCGACGCGACGAGGCAGCAATTCACCTAGCTCCTGTCCCCATGCCCACCGCCAAAACTGCCGCTCTGCCCTTCCCCGTTAAATCAGCGCCCACCGCGCCCACCGCGCCCGCCGTGCGCCCCATCAAGAAACTGATGGCCGCTAATCGCAGCGAGATCGCGGTCCGGATTTTTCGCGCCGGTACCGAGTTGAATCTCCGCACCGTCGCGATCTTCGCGCAAGAAGACCGCCTCTGCATCCATCGCTACAAGGCCGACGAGGCCTACCAAGTCGGCCAAGGCAAGGGCCCCGTCGCGGCCTACCTCGACATCGATAGCATTGTCGCTGCCGCCAAAGAGCACGGCGTGGACGCTATCCACCCCGGCTACGGCTTCCTCTCCGAGAACGCGAATTTCGCCCGCGCCTGTGAAAAAGCCGGACTCATCTTCGTCGGGCCGCGCCCCGAGTTGCTCGAGATGATGGGCGACAAAACCGCCGCCCGTGCCCTCGCCCAACGCATTAACGTGCCGACGCTTCCCGGCACCGAAGAGCCCATCACCGACCGTAACGAGGCCCTCAAGACCGCGAAGCAGATTGGCTTCCCCCTCATCATCAAAGCCGCGTTTGGCGGGGGCGGTCGCGGTATGCGCGTCGTCCACAAAGCCGCCGATCTCGCCCATCTCCTCGACGAAGCCCAGGGCGAAGCCGGCCGCGCCTTCGGCAATCCCGCCGTTTTCCTCGAAAAATACATCTCTCGCGCGAAACACATCGAGGTCCAGATCGTCGGCGACAAGTACGGCAACGTCATTCACCTCCACGAGCGCGACTGCTCCGTCCAGCGCCGCCATCAAAAAATCGTCGAGGTCGCTCCGTCGTTTGGTCTGCCCGAAAAAATCGTCCGCGAGCTCTGCGACGCCGCCGCCCGCATGGCCCGCGAAATCCGCTACGACAATGCCGGCACCGTCGAATTCCTCTACGATCTCGACCGCCACGAATGGTTCTTCATTGAGATGAACCCACGCATCCAGGTTGAACATACGATCACCGAAGTCATCACCGGTCTCGACTTGGTCCGCGCCCAAATCCTCATCGCTCAGGGCCACGCCCTCCATTCGCCCGAGGTGGGCATGCCCGCTCAGGCCGAGATTCCGCGCAACGGCTTCGCGATCCAATGCCGCATCACGACCGAGGATCCCGAAAACAAATTCATTCCCGATTACGGCCGTATCCTCGCCTATCGCTCGCCCGGTGGTTTCGGCGTGCGCCTCGATGGTGGCATGGGTTACTCCGGCGCGGTCATCACGCCGTTCTATGACTCGCTGCTCGTGAAGTGCATCACGAGTGCGCAGACCTACGAGATCGCCATGAACCGCGCGCGTCGCGTCCTCTCCGAGTTCCGCATCCGTGGCGTCAAAACCAATATCCCCTTCCTCGAGAATCTCATCGCGCATCCGCAGTTCCGCACCGGTCAGGCCACCACCACCCTGATCGACAACACGCCCGAACTCTTCGCATTCAAGCCCCGCCGCGACCGGGCGACTAAACTTCTCAATTTTCTCGGCAACGTCATCGTCAACGGCAACCCGCACGCCAAGGGCTACCGGCCAGAGAAGCCCTTCGCGCCCGCTCCCCTGCTCGCGTACGATCATCGCGTTACCCCTCCCCCCGGCACGCGCCAACAGCTCCTCCAACTCGGTCCCAAGAAATTCGCCGAGTGGACCACGAAGCAAAAACGTCTCCTGATCACAGATACCACGTGGCGCGACGCCCATCAGTCGCTCATGGCGACGCGTGTCCGCAGCTACGATATGCTCGCTGCGGCCGATGCCCTCGCTCACCGCGCCCCCGAGCTCTTCTCCCTCGAGATGTGGGGTGGCGCCACCTTCGACACCGCCATGCGTTTCCTCAATGAGGACCCGTGGGAACGTCTCCGTCAGCTCCGCGCTCGCGTGCCGAATATCTGTTTTCAAATGCTGTTCCGCGGCGCCAACGCCGTCGGTTACACCAACTACCCTGACAACGTCGTCGCCGGTTTCGTGAAGCACGCCGCTGCCAATGGCATGGATATCTTCCGCGTCTTCGACTCGCTCAACTATCTGCCCAATCTCCGCGTCGCCATGGAGTCCGTCAACGCGACCCACGGTATCTGCGAAGCCGCCCTCTGCTACACCGGCGATATTCTCGACGAGAAGCGCGATAAGTTCTCCCTCAAATACTACGTCCGCCTCGCGAAAGAGCTGGAAAAAATGGGCGCGCACTTTCTCGCCATCAAGGATATGGCCGGCCTCTGCCGTCCCTACGCCGCGCAGAAACTCGTCAAGACCCTGAAGGAAGAAATCGGCCTCCCGATTCACTTTCACACCCACGACACAAGCGGCATCGCGTCCGCCTCCGTCCTCCGCGCCGCCGATGCCGGCGTTGACGTCGTCGACCTTGCGCTCGCGTCCATGAGCGGTAGCACGTCGCAGCCGAACCTGAACTCAATCGTCGCCGCCCTGCAACACACCCCCCGCGACACCCGGCTCGACCTCCCGGCGCTCAACGAATTCTCCGACTACTGGGAAAACGTCCGTTCGTTCTACGCTCCCTTCGACACCGCACCGAAAAGCGGCTCCGCCGAGGTCTATCTCCACGAGATGCCGGGCGGCCAATACACCAACCTCAAGGAGCAGGCCAACTCCATGGGCGTCGCCCATCGCTGGCCCGAGATCGCTCGCGGCTACGCCGACGTGAATCAGCTCTTCGGAGACATCGTGAAAGTCACGCCGTCCTCGAAAGTTGTCGGCGACATGGCGTTGTTCCTCTTCAGCCGCGGCATCAAGGCGGCCGACGTCGTCAACCTCGAACCAGGCTCCGTCCCTTTCCCGGAGTCCGTGATCGACATGATGAGCGGTGGTCTCGGCTGGCCCGAAGGCGGCTGGCCGGAGCCAGTCTCCCTCGTGGTCCTCGGCGAAAAACGCCACAAGGAGGCTCGCGCGAAATACGTCGCCGATGCGAAGCAGAAAAACTCCGCCTCCGCCCCCGCGATCGACCTCGCCAAAACGCGCTCCGATCTCTCCGAAAAACTCAAGCGCCCCGCCACCGACGACGATCTTTACTCGCACTTGATGTATCCGACGGTGTTCGCGGACTTCGCCAAGCACCTCCAAGCCTCCAGCGATGTGAGTGTGCTCCCGACTTCGGCGTTCTTCTACGGACTTAAACCCGGCGAAGAAATTTCCGTCCACATCGAGCAAGGCAAGGTCCTCATCATCCGCCTGATTTCCGTCAGCCCTGCGGACAAGGATGGCCGCCGCACGATCAGCTACGAGCTCAACGGCATAGCCCGCGAGACCTTCATCATCGACAAGACGATCGTCCCGAAGACGAAAGCCCGCCCGAAAGCCGACCTCGCCGACGTCACGCACGTCGCCTCCCCCATTCCCGGCCTCATCGCTACCCTAGCCGTCTCCGTCGGCAGCAAAGTAGCCAAGGGCGACAAGCTCCTGATGATGGAAGCGATGAAAATGCAGAACACCGTTTACGCCCCCTGCGACGGCGTGGTCGCCGAGCTCCACATCACCCTCGGCGACACGGTAGAGAGCAAGGATCTGCTCATAAAGATTCGTCCGGCCGGCTGAGTAGATTCCCGTCGTAGCCCGCCTCGTGAGAGGCGGGACCGAACGTCCCCATCATCCTTACCTTCCCTCAACGGAACGGGCCGAGGTAGACGTCCTCGTTATTTTCTTTTCTTCCAACCGCTCGCTCAAGGTCGCCCCAAACGCGCAATCCAATCAGCTGCACGTCCCGCGCTAGTCGTGCACCGAGCCTCGGGTCTGTCAGGGGCCCTGCTTCATTGCTGTGCTCCGATGTTGCGGCGTTCCGGTGGAGAGCAACCCCGTCCAAGGCGGCCGAATGGGAATGAGGCGGGGAACATTCAGGCAGGCCTTAGACGTCAGATTGAAGGTTGTGATTCAAACAAGCTCGCCGGGGCGGCAGTAAAAAGCCGCCCGGATTGCTCCGGACGGCTTGAGTCTTGCAGGGGGCGTCGCTTGCCGACGCCCGCGGGCGCCGACGAGCGGCGGCGCTAGGTTTGAGTCGCGTTAAACCTTCTTGGAGGCCTCGTCGAGAATGTCGCCGAGATTCATCATGTCGTTGCCCGCGCTGCGGTTCAAGGCCTCGTAGGCGGTGGTCTCGGCGGCGAGCTGCTCGGAAGAGTAGTTCGCTGCCTTGATCGAAAGCCCCAAGCGACGCTCGTCGCGGTCGATCTTGATGACGCGTGCGCTGACCACTTGGCCGGATTTGAGCACGTCCTTGATCTTGTCGATGCGCTCTTCGCTGATCTGCGAGATGTGCACGAGACCGTCGATACCATCCTTGAGCTCCACGAAGGCGCCGAAGGAGGTGATCTTGCTGATCGTCCCTTGCACGACGTCGCCGATCTTGAAGAAGGCGTCGATGTCGGACCATGGATCAACGGCGAGTTGCTTCATTCCGAGGCTAATGCGCTGTTGCGAGGAATCGACATCCAAGACGATCGCGTCCACTTCGTCGCCCTTCTTGAGGACTTCGGAGGGATGGTTGACCTTGCGAGTCCACGACATGTCGGAGACGTGCACCATACCGTCGATGCCCTCTTCGAGTTCGATGAAGGCGCCGTAGGTGGTCATGTTGCGCACCTTGCCGCGGACGCGAGCGCCCATCGGGTAGTTGTGGCGAACCATATCCCACGGGTTCGGCTCGAGTTGGCGGAGGCCGAGCGAGATCTTCTGTTCGTCTTTCTGGATACCGAGGACAACCGCGTCCAGCTCCTGACCGACCTTGAGCAGCTCGGAGGGCTTGGTGATGCGCTTGGTCCAAGACATCTCGGTGATGTGCACGAGGCCTTCGACACCGGGTTCGATTTCGATGAAGGCACCGTAAGGCACGAGGTTGACGACTTTGCCGTGAACCTTGGCGCCGACGGGGAACTTGCGGTCGATCTCGTCCCACGGGTTTTTCGTGGTCTGCTTGAGGCCGAGGGAAACGCGCTCTTTGTCGCGGTTCACTTCGATGATCATGACCTGGATCTCTTCGCCCTGCTTCACCATTTCGCTCGGGTGCGAGATGCGACCCCAGCTCATATCGGTGATGTGGAGAAGACCGTCCATACCATCGAGGTCGATGAACGCTCCGAAGTCGGTAATGTTTTTGACGATACCCTTGCGGACTTGGCCGGGCTGGATCGACTCGAGGAGATTGCGACGCTTGCTGGTGCGCTGCTCTTCGATGAGTTCGCGGCGGGAGAGCACGATGTTCTTCCGCTCGACGTTGATTTTGAGAACCTTGAAATCGTAGGTCTGGCCGACGTATTGATCGAGGTTCTTGGGGGGCTGGATGTCGATATGCGACGCCGGCATAAACGCATCGACGCCGATGCTGATGATGAGACCGCCCTTGACCTTGGCCTTCACGCGGCCGGCGGCCACGGAACCCTCGGGGAACTTCGTCAGGATGTTATCCCAATTCTTCTTTTGCTCGGCGAGGTCGAAGGAGAGAACGGGGGCGCCGCTCTTGTCTTCGAGTTTTTCGACGAGGACCTCGATCGTGGAGCCGATTTGGAGCTCGCCGATGTCGAGGAATTCGTGGGCGGGGATGACGCCTTCGGATTTGCCGCCGATGTCGACAACGACTTCGTGCTGGCGGATTTCAGTGATAACGCCCGGAACAATCGCACCCTGCTTCAATTTATCGAAGGAGGACTGCTCGAGCAGCGCTTGCATGATGGAACTCATAACGCGGAAACCGGCAAACCGACACCCTGCTCCAGAGACGCCAGACCACCGGTGAGAGCCCCGCCGAAAAGCGGGGCTTTGGGTTGACTGTTGAACTAACGGAAGGGTCGACGGGAGCATCGCGGCGACGTCGACTTGACCAATAGCTGAGACCGCGAATGGGCAGCGTCTTGAGTGCGCAGCGGAGTCGCAAGTGTATTTTCAGAGGAAAAACACTCAACGAAACGGATCGTGACGGAGAGACGTTTCCCACGCGCCCCGTTTCGTTTGGGCTGATCAACGCGCTACAATCGGCGCAGGGGAAAGCGCCGCGCCGTTCACGGAGCTCCGTTCTTGCGTGGCGCGTCGATGGCCAACTGGACGTTGCGGAAGAACACTTCGTAGAGTGGCGTATCCCGCAGCGCCGCCGAGGTGCCCTGCCCCGCGCGTCCCCGGGAATCGCTTTCGATCACCTCCGAGAGCCACAACGAGGCCTCCGTGCCACCATCGAGCGTGGGGTTCAGCCGCAGCTTAAGCGTGTACTGACGGGAACTGCGCAGCGTGTCGCTCGAGGAAAGTCCACTGACAGCTTCCAGTTCGCCCTGGGCGGCACCGCCGCGGATGAAACGAAAACCCATCTGATCGACGGCAAGTCGGGCGGCATCGTAAGTCGGGCGCTGGGCTGCTTTGTAGGTGTGGATACGGGGGTGCTCGCGGGCAGCAAGCTTACCGCGGACACTGCTCGAAGCCTCGGAGAGCGACTCGCAACCGCTGAGCGCAGCGAGCATCAGTACGGCGCACAGCACGAACGGGCGTTTCATCGGTTAGGCGGGCTGCTGCTGAGAAATGCAATGCAGCGTCCCGAGCCCCCAGACTAGCTCCAAGCAATCAATGGGAATAATCTCTCGGCCCGGGAAGCACGCCGCGAGGACCTCGGCGGCCTCGGCGTCTCGCTTAGGCTGCTGGAAAGTCGGCATTAAGACGGCGCCGTTGATCACGAGGAAATTGGCATAGCTCGCCGGGAGTTGCTGGCCTTCGCAGAACGCGGGCTTGGGCATCGGGAGCGTCACAATGTTAAACGGTTTCCCGGCGGGCGTGCGGAGCGCTTGGAGCCGCTCGAGATTGTCGCGCAAAATGGGGTAGTTCTTGTCGCGCTTGTTGCTCTCGACGACAGTGACGATCCCGTCCGCGGAGAAGAATCGCGTCGTATCGTCGACGTGGCCGTCGGTATCGTCGCCGACGATACCCTCGCCGAGCCAGTAGATCGTATGCACGCCGAGGTAATCGCGCAACGCCCGCTCGATCGCCGCCTTCGACATCTTAGGGTTGCGGTTCTTGTTCAGCAGACACGACTCAGTCGTGAGGAGGAGGCCAGCCCCGTTCACGTCGATCGACCCACCCTCCATAATCATCGTCTTCTCAAAGCGACGCAGGCAGAGGGCTTCAGCGATCTTCGGTGGGATCGTGTTATCAAGATCGAAAGGCGGATACTTTCCGCCCCAAGCGTTGTACTCCCAATCCGTGACTGCGACTTCACCCGTCTGGTCGTTTTTCACGAAGATCGGGCCGTGATCGCGACACCACGCATCGTTGGTCGCATGATCGTAGAGCGTCACTCGCGAGAGCACGGCCTTGGCCTTGGCGATCAACGCCCACGCGCGCTGCTGGAGCGGATCGGCGACATTGATGCGGACCTCCTCGTAGCGACTGATCCGGGCGACGATCTCCGCGAATTTCGCGGGAATCATGCGAAAGTGAGCGGGCCACGTGGCCAAGTTATGCGGCCACGAAAGCCACACGGCGGCCTGCGGCTCCCACTCGGCCGGCATGCGGAAACCCAACGCCTTCGGCGTCGGCGTCTTGAGGTCTTTGGTCAGGGGGAGAGGATCTTTTGAAATCGGCACGGGGTGGCAGGTCAGTCGATAAATCGTTTCGTGAGATCACCGTAGGCGTCGATCCGGCGGTCACGCAAGAACGGCCAATGCGTGCGCGTCACGTCCACTTTGCCGAGGTCGATCGGGACCAGCAGAATTTCCTCTCGATCGACACTGGCTTTTGCGAGAATTTGTCCGCTGGTGCCGGCGACGAAACTCTGGCCCCAGAATTCAAGTCCGTCGCCGCCGATGGGTTGCTCGAGGCCGATGCGATTGACCGCAGCGACGTAGCAGCCGTTGGCCACGGCGTGACTGCGCTGAATGATTTCCCACGCGCCATGCTGGTTGGTACCATATTCAGCCTTCTCTTTCGGGTGCCAACCGATCGCAGTCGGATAAAAAAGAATCTCGGCGCCCTGCAGCGACGTGAGGCGGGCACCCTCGGGATACCACTGATCCCAGCAGATGAGTACCCCGATCTTGCCGAATTTAGTCTGCCAGGCGCGGAAGCCGGTGTCGCCGGGCGTGAAGTAAAATTTCTCGTAGAACAGCGGATCATCCGGGATGTGCATCTTCCGGTAAATGCCGAGCAGCGAGCCGTCGGCATCGATGATGACCGCCGTGTTATGGTAGAGGCCGGACGCGCGCCGCTCAAACAGCGAAGCGACAATCACGACGCCATATTTCTTCGCGATCTTCTGGAAAGCCGCGGAACTCGGACCCGGAATGGATTCGGCGAGATCGAAGTGGGCGTGGTCCTCGGATTGGCAGAAATACTGCGAACGGAACAGCTCCTGGGTACAGATGATCTTCGCGCCCTTTTTCGCGGCCTGTTCGGTGAGCGCGAGGGTTTTCTTCAGATTGGCTTTGGGATCAGCACCGCAGGCGTGCTGGAGGAGGCCGAGGGTGACTTTGCTCATAAACGCAGACGCGGAAACGCGGTTCAGTACACGACCTTGTTGAGCGGATATTCGACGATGCCTTCGGCACCGAGCTCCTTGAGCCGTGGAATAATTTCCCGCACGACGCTTTCGTCGATGATGGTTTCGAGGGCGATCCAATCGGGTGAACTGAGCTGGGAGATCGTCGGATTGCGCAGAGCCGGCAGAGCTTTGGCGACGGACTCGAGCGCGGCCTTTGGGAGATTCATTTTGAGGCCGACCTTGGAGCCGGCTTCGAGCGCGCCCCGCAAAAGCAGCGCGATCGTCTCGATTTTTTTCCGTTTGGCGGGATGGGCCCAGCTCGCCTTATTGGCGATGAACTTGGTGTTCGTCTCCAGCAAAGTGTCGACGATGCGGAGTTTATTCGCACGCAGGGAACTGCCAGTCTCCGTGATGTCCACGATGGCATCCACGAGGTCGGGCACTTTCACTTCCGTCGCACCCCACGAAAACTCGATCTCCGCGCTCACGCCCTTTTGTGCAAAGTACCGCTTAGTGGTATTGAAGAGTTCGGTAGCGATACGTTTGCCGGCGAGATCGGCGACCGTCTTCACCGGGGAAGACTCGGGTACGCACAGCACCCAGCGTGACTTCAACGTGGACGCTTTGCTGTAAATCAAGTCGCACACCTCGACGACATCGGAGTTGTTTTCGAGCACCCAGTCGTGACCAGTGAGGCCGCAATCGAAAAAACCGTGCTCCACGTATCGACTCACTTCCTGCGCGCGCACAAAGCGCCCATCGAGCTCGGGATCATCGATCGACGGCGTGTAAGAACGCGAGCTAGTCGTGATCTTCCAGCCCGCTTTCGCGAACAGGTTTTTGGTGGATTCTTCAAGGCTGCCCTTGGGCAGACCGAGCATCAGGAGTGGCGCTTTTTCAGACACTCTTCCAAAGGACACGCCGCAGCGAAGGCCTTCAAGCAATTTCCTCAGGGCCAGCTTGGCCAGCGTGACGTCGCCGCATCGATCAACAGGACGCGACCGCGCGACGCGACCCCTCCTCAGTTTTTAACCAGTCCTTCCTCGAAGCCCCCACGCACCGAGCCCAAGCCGCTCACCGTGATCTCCCGATAGGACCTAAAAAAGTTCTGCCTGATGATAACGCTGGCGGGCTTCGGCGAGCGTGCCGCGCATCTCGTAGGCTTCGAGGAGGCGCAACAGCTCGGCCACTTGCGGTGCGGTTTTTTCGGCGGGCCGAGTCGCGAGCGAGAGATTGAGCGTCGTCAGTTTGAGATTGCGGCGGAGTTTTTCGGCTTCGGCGGCGACCGGTTCGCGGAAGCGCTCGGGCTTTAGTTCGGCAGCGTGCGCAATCACCCCGTCGAGACTTCCCCACTCGGCCAACCACTTTGACGCGGTCTTCGGGCCGACACCGGTAATCCCGGGAATGTTGTCGGAGGTGTCGCCCACGAGCGCGAGGTATTCGGCAACGCGCGCGGGCGGCACGCCGAATTTTTCCGTGACCCCCGCAGCGTCGAGGAGCCGCCAACCCAGCTTAGGGTTCGCCGACGGCGGGGGCAGCATCATCTTGATGCGCGGGCCGACGATCTGCGCAAAATCTTTGTCGCTACTCAGGATGATGACCTCGTGGCCCGCGCTGGCAAAAGCGACGGCCTGGGCGGCGAGCAGGTCGTCGCTCTCGACGCCATGCTGTTCGATACCGACGAGCCCCATGGCGCGAGTGAGCGCCTTGACGGGTTCAATCTGTTTCTGCAGGGCTTCGGGCATTTCCTCGCGCTGCGCTTTGTATTCCGGGTGGAGGGCGAGCCGGTCCTGCGAACCGCCGAGGTCGAAAAACACCAACGTGCCCTCGACCTTTTCTTGATCGGCGAGTTTCCAGAGCGACTTGACCCAACCGTGCAGCGCACCGGTGGGAAAGCCGTCGGTCCGCGTCAAATCGGGCAGCGCAAAATAGCAGCGATAGATGAGATTGAAGCCGTCAACGAGAAGCCATTTGGACATGAGGGAAAGGCAAGGTTGAGAGCGCGTGGTCGCGAGTGGCGAGCGCCTATTCCGGCGCGAGGAATCACAAATGCAGCACGCGAGGGGAAGGCGGAACGCTCAACCCTCAGCTCTCAACTTTTCTTACGGATCGATGTCGTAGACTTCGACGATGCCAATGCCTGTCGTGTTGCCCACTCCACTGAGTTGCACCGTGTAGGCACCGGGCGGGAGCATGATGATCATGGCGGCATCCTTGCTCCCGTTAGCGAGCGCGAAGGCTCCGCCGGAGACCGCAGCGGCGGCGATAACGGCCGCATCACCACCGGTTGACCAATCGTCATTGGTGCGAAGCGTGACGCCGGCGGCGTCTTTGAGCGTCAGCAGAGGATCGGCGAGGACCGCGTTCTGACCGAGTCCGAAGCGGGTGAGCGTGGGGCCGACGCCGCGGAGCAACATCCGGCGCGAGGCCGTGCCATTGATCACGAAGCCGGCGATCAGCACGTTCGCGCCGGTGCCGACCTCGCCACGAGTGGCAACATTTGAGGCGCGCGGACTGGTGGCAGTCGTAGCGGCTAACGTCGCATCGTAAACCTCGATCAAGACGACGCCCGAGGCAGCGGGATTGGCCCCGGAGGCTTGGACGGTGTAGTTGCCGGCGGGGAGTGTGGCGAAGACGACGGCGTCCTGCGAATTCGGCGCGAGCGCAAACGTGCCGACGCGGGTCGTGGCTTGCTGGATGGCGGTCACTTGGGTGGCACTGGCCGCGGCATTGCCACTTTGATTGCCCCAATTGTCATTAGTGAGGATGGGCACCCCGGCCGAGTTGTAGACTTCGACCACGGGGTTGTTGAGCGCGCCAGCCACGTTCAAGTTGAGCGGCGGTCCGTTGAGTGAAGGGCCGATCACCCGGATCAGCATCTGGCGCGTCTGATTGGGCGGAGCACCGGGCGCGTTGGCCACGACAAATCCGGCGATCAAGGCTTGGTTGCCGCCAGCCGTCACCCCGCGGGTCGAAATATTGGCGACGCGGGACGGTGTACTGGAGAGCGTCAACGTGGCGGGGTCGCTGGTGGCGGAGCCGGCCGTCGTCGTGACGACGACGGTGTAGGTGCCGACGCGGGTGGTATCCACGTTGGTGAGACTGAGGATGGGGCCGTTGGCGTTGGGGATCGGCGTGCCGTTGAAGAGCCACTGATAAATGATCGGCGGGGCTCCCAGCGCTTCGACCGTGAAGATCGCGCCAGAGCGCGGCGACACGACGAGCGATTGCGGGTGCTTCAAGAACGTGACGTAGCGATACGTGTAGAGAATGTCTTTCAGGACGGCATCCGCGCGGGCCGCGTCGTCGGCCAATTTCACGAGTTCCGCGACCCGCACCGCAATGGCGTCGGTAATGTCATTTGCGGGTACGTTGGGCGGAGTCGGCGGACGATCGATTTGATAATAGAGTGCGGCGGCGCGCGCTTGGTTAAAGAGGGCGGTGTTCGTCGAGTTCGTGAGCGTAATGAACTCGGCCAGCGCGGTGTTGATGCCCACGCCACCGACATTGTAGCCGCGTCCGAGGGTGAGGCTGGCCGTGTTGTTGCTGCGGAATTGGAGGTTTTGCAGGGCGCTCGGACTGCCGAGCCCGGCAGCGGCCCAGAGGCGATTGATGAAGGTATCAGCGGGGATGAGGCTCGTGGGGTTATTGAGGAGCGCGGTGGTCGGCACGATACCGTGTTTCAAGAAATACTCGTTTGAGGACAGGATCTGCCCGATGGCGTTGGCTAAGCTGCCGCGCGCGGTGGCGAGTAGGTTCGTGTAATTCGCCGGGGTAGGCCACTGCCCCATCAAGACGTAGTAGGACGCGAGGAGGTTGACGGGAGCGAGGAAGCCGGTCTCGCCCAACAGGCCGGTGAGAACTTGCGTCCGGGTTGTGGTGCCAGCCGCGATGCGGTCGGCGAGATCGGCGAGCAGGAGCGGGTTGACATTGCTGTTATTGGCTATGTCCGCATAGACCTGCAGGAGGAATGCGGTGTCGTCTTGGATGGGGTTGTTCCGGCGGACGGTCACTTGAATCGTCGGTGAGATCGCCGTGTTGGAGAGTCCATTGACTTGGTTGTCCGTGGCGACGGCATAGATATTAAACGTTCCGGAAGCTGTCGGCGTCCAATTCAACTGGTAGCGGGAGCCAGCATTGCTACTGGAACCGATGGACGCGCCGTTGGCGAAATACTGGACACTCAACGTTCCGTCCGTATCGCTGGCGTTGGCAGTCAGCTGGACCTGGCGGCTAAACGCGACGGAGCTGGGCGAGGCGATGATCAGGGGAATCGTCGGCGCGAGGCTGGTGGCGGCGACAATGTTGATACTGGAGGTCGACGAGGCCGCCGAGTTACCGGAGGAATCGCGCGCGATGGCGACAATTTCGTTTCCGCCCAAGGGAATACCGACAAGTGAGGTGCCCAGCCGCCACGTATTGCCGGTTTGATCACGGACGGCCTGGCCGATGGTATTACGATTGAGGAAGAATTCGACGCTCACTACCGAGCCATCGGGATCAGTGGCCGTGGCAACAAAATTGATCGTGGAGGCCGAGGTGGTGGCACCTTGCACAGTGAAACTAACCGTGGGCGCGAGACCGACGAGGTTGTTCACAACGACGCGACGGGACTCCGTACTGGTCGTCTGGAGACCCGACACGGTGGCGATAGAAGTAATATCGTAAGAGTCGGGCGACGTCGGGGTCCAGATGGCCCGGTAGGTGGTCGTCGTGCCGAGCCGCTGGGCGTTGATCGTGGTGCGTTGGCCGGCCGCAGCGACGCCGGTGGCAATAAACTGGAGTGACGGAGTCTGGGTGATGTTGGCGCCGCTCGCGGTCGCCTCTAGGAAGATGGGGGCGCCGACGGTCGTAATCGTGGAGTTGTCGGACGGGCGAACCAGATTCGTCCGCGGCGCCACCAGTGGCGTGACGTTGAGCTGAACGTTGGGCGTCGAGACTGCAGTGTTGCCGGTGTCATCGGTGGCGACGACAAAGAGATTGAAGACGCCGGAGGACTGCGGCGTGTAGCCGACGAGGGCTTGGGCCTGGGGATTGCCGATCGCTCCGCCCGTGGCGACACCATTAACGAAGAGCTGGAGGCTGGTGACAGTGCCGTCCAAATCGGCGGCTTGGGCCAACATCAAGAACTGGGTGTTTTGAACCACGGTGTTAGGGCCACCGAAGCCCGGTGTGATCAGTGCGACCGTGGGGGCGGCGCTGGTGGACGGAGTCACTTGCAGCGTCAGCGCCGGAGAGGTGGGTGCCGGGAAGATCGTCTGGTTGCCGTTGCTGTCCCGGGCGATCGCGTAGAGCGGCACGGGGTAGTTGCCGGTGTTGACGTCAGCGGCGAGCACGGAGAGGTCGAAGGAGTTGAAATCGAAGATGCGGCGAAACGTATTGGTCTGCTGCTCACGTGCGCCGGTGCCGATGCTCACACCGTTGAGGAAGAACTCGACGTTGCTGATCGTGGCCCCGGTGCCGGCCTGCGCGTTGACGACAAAATTCATCGTCGAAAAGCTGCGGATCAGACTGCCGTTGCCTGGAGTGAGTCCGGAAAGGATCGGCGGGGTGCCGACGACATTCGCGACCGTGAGATTGACGACGCCGGAGGTGGCGGTGAAGGAGTTGGTATCCGTGACGCGCACGGTCAGGCGGCGGGCGCCAAGGTTCGCGGCCGTCGGCGTCCACGCAAACGTGGTAGTGAAGGTGGGCACGAGTGAACCCGCCGCCGGGGAGCGCGTCCCCACCTGCTCACCGTCGATCAAAAATTCGACGAGCAGGACCGCAGCCCCCGTGCCGGCCGTGGCCGAGGCGCCGAAGGTGATCGGGACGAGCGGGGTGGCCCGGGCGTTTTGGGTTGGGGCGTTCACGAGGATCGTCGGCGTGCCGAAGGCGGCGGTGATCGTCACGGGCGCCGAGACCTTGGTGTTGCCCCGGTCGTCGCTGGCAATCGCGTCGAGGACAAAGGATCCGGTGGTCGCAGGGTTAAATGAGGCCACGTAAGGCGCGGCGGTGAGAGCGAAGCCGCCGTTGATCGCGAGGGGGCTGCCATTCGCGTAGAACTGAATGCTCGTAATGGTGCCCGACGAGGCAAGCGCAGCAGCTGCGAGGTTGATCGGCGTGGCCGAATTGGGGACGACGACGGCACCCGTGGTCGGGGCGAGAAGATTGGCGGTGGGCGGGGTGCCGACCGCGGAGGTGACCACGAAGGCCTGTTGGATGTCGCGCGCGAGGCCCGTATTGTCGGTGGCGCGGACAGTCACGACCTGCATACCGGGAGTGGCCGAGGCGGTATAGCGATAATAAAACGGCGCGACGGTTTTTTCCGCCTCCTTGGTGCCGTTGACGAAAAATTCGACGCGGGCGACGGCCCGACCGCTGGTCGGCGTGACGGCGGCAAGGATGTTTCGCGTCGAGCCGGCTGGGATCGTGGTATTGGCCGGGATCGCGGCGGTGGCGGGCGTGAGATTGAGCACGATGGTCGGCGATGTCGCATCGGTGATGTTTACGACGAAGGGAGCCGAGGCCATGGCGTTGCCTTTTTCGTCGGTGGCTATGGCCGAAAGGGTAATCGCTCCCACCGCAGGCGGCGCCCAGACGATCGACCAAACACCGGCCGCCAACGTGGCATTGCCGATCGGTGTGCCATTGGTGAATACCTGCACGAAATTCACGGGACCATCGGCATCGGTCGCGTTGAGCGTGAGGGTTGTGTTAAATCCGACCGGGAGGAAGGCACCGGTCGCGGGAGTCACAAACGCCACGGTGGGCGGACTGCCGATCACGTTGGCGATCTCGATGGCGATGGGGGCCGTGGTATTGGTCAAACCGCTGTTATCGGTGACGCGGGCGGTGAGTTGGTGGGGGCCGACCTCGGCCGGCGCAGTGAACAGAAAATTGTAGGGTGCCACGCGGTCGGTCCCGACGAGCGTGCCGTCGAGGAAGAAATCGACGCGATCGATCGCCCCATCGTCGGCGACGGTGGCCGTGAGGATACGCGCAGAACCAGCAGGGATCACCGCTCCGCCACCAGCCACGGATAGCGTGATGGTGGGGGAACCAGCGGGGTTGACGATAAACGGCACGGCCACGGAGTCGGCCGAGGTGCTGTTGGAATCAAAAGCGCGGGCCGTGAGGTTGACGGTGCCGGCAGCGGTCGGAATCCACGTAATGGTGAATGGCGCGGTTGCATCGGTACCGATCAAGGTCGTGCCGGCGTAAAAATCTACGCGGCTGATCGTGGCACCGACGACGGTCGTGCTGGCGGTGGCCGCAATCGTCACGGGGGCCGGCGAGCCGAGCACGGTGGAGGCGGCGGTGGCTGGCGCTGTGAGAGCGACGGAGGGTAATGTCGGGGCGGCGACGATGACGGCGATCGGGACGGCGTTGACGGTCGTGCCGTTGGAATCGGTGACGCGCGCGTTGATGTTGGGACCACCGACAACCGAAGGAGTCCAGACGATGCTGTAAGGCGCCGTGGTGTCGGTGCCGATGGCGACGTCGCCGATGAAGAAATCCACTTTGGTGACGGAGCCACTGGTGCCGGCGGCAGCGGTGGCCGTGATCGTGAAGGGCGAGCCGACCAACAGAGTCCCGCCGGTAATTGGGGCGGTGATCGAGATGCTCGGGAGCGAAATCGCGCCGACGGTGACGTTGATGCCGGCGGAGGTAGCGATGTTGCCCAGGCTGTCGGTAACTTCCGCCGTGATGGTATGCAGACCGGCCGGAGCAGCCGTCCACGAGACCGCATAGGGCGCCGTCGTGTCGTCTGCACCGATCTGCTCGGTGCCATTGCGGTAGAATCGCACGTAGGCGATCGTCGCAGGTGCGGTGACGGTGGCTGTGGCGGAGAGGAGCACTGTGGAATTGCCGGTCACGTTGGCGTTGGCGGACGGAGATGTGAGGGCTACGGAAAGACCCGAGCTTAAGACGGTGACGCTGACGGCGGTCGAGGTCGTGACAGCCGAGTTACCGTCCGTCACGCGGGCGGTGAGGGAGAAGGGACCGGCGGTGGTCGGGGTCCAGGTGACGGTGGACGCGGCACCTGAAGCAGGAGCGTTGACTGTGCCGACGAGCGTAGTGCCCGCGAAGAAATCGACCTTGGCAACCGTGGTGCCGACGCTAGCCGCGGTGGCGGTAAGGGCGATCGGCGTAACAATCGGGAGAGTGAAAATCGTGCCGGCGGTGGGAGCCGTGAGGGTGACGGTCGGCGCGGTGACGTTCACGTTGACGATGGCCGAGGTGACGGCGGTGCCGTTGGAATCGGTGACGCGAGCGGTTAACGCGGCGACACCCGAAGCAGTCGGGGTCCACGTCGTCGAGTAGGGAAAGGAAAGTGAAGAACCTACTAGGGTTGAACCGACGAGAAAATCCACGCGAGCGACGGTGGCCCCGACCGCGGCGGTTGCCGCCGCGGTCAGTGAGGGCGACGTGCCGAGCGGGACCGAAGCTCCATTGGCATGGCTCGTGAGTGCAATCGTAGGTGAGGAAGCCGCAACGGTGACGCTGACGGCGCTCGACGTCGCCGTGGCGGTATTGTTATCCGTGACGCGAGCAGTGAGGGAAACCGAACCCGTGGCAGTAGGTGTCCAGTTGACGGTGTAGGGCGCGTTGAGGGCCGTGCCGACGAGGGTGACCCCCGCGAAGAATTCGACCTTGGAGACGGTCGCCGTGCCGGAAGCGCTCGCCGTGGCCGTGAGCGGGACGGCGACCCCCATAGTGACGCCGGCTCCGGCGGTCGGAGCGGTGAGCGCCACAGCGGGAGCGGCGGTGACAGTAACGTTAATCGTAGCCGACGTGACGGCAGTGCCGTTGGAATCGGTCACCCGCGCCGACAATGCGGTGATGCCGGAGGCCGTTGGGGTCCACGTTGTCGAATAAGGAGCGTTCAGTGAGGAACCGACGACGGTCGAGCCCACGAGAAAATCTACGCGGGTGACCGTGGCCCCGCCAAAAGCTGCGGCGGTGGCGGTGAGCGTCGCAGAGGTGCCGAGCGCAACGGAGGCTCCGTTGGCGTGGCTGGTGAGCGAGACCGTCGGGACGGACGTGGCGACGGTGACGCTGACGGCGGTCGAGGTGATCGCAGCACTATTGGAATCGGTGACACGGGCCGTGATCGACACGGCACCGGTTGCCGTCGGTGTCCAGTTGATCGTGTAGGGGGGCGTGAGAGCGGTGCCGACAAGCGTGGAGCCGGCGAAGAAATCAACCTTTGTGACCGTCGCGGAACCGACGGCGCTGGCGGTCGCGGTGAGTGCAACGGGGGACCCAAGAGTGGCTCCAGAACCGGCGGTGGGAGCGGTCAGCGCGACGCTGGGGGCCGTCACGTTGACGTTCGCAATCACCGACGTGATTGATACGCCATTCGAGTCGGTCACTCGCGCCGTGAGCGCCGTAATTCCGGCGGCCGTTGGTGTCCAATTCACGGTGAAGGGCGTCGTCAACGCGGTACCAATACTGGTCGTGCCAGCGAGGAAATCGACGCGACTGACGATGGCACCGCCATTAGCGACGGCCGTCGCGGTGAGCGCGGTGGTGGTGCCCAGCGCGACGGACGTGCCGTTGGTGGGGACAGTGATGGCAACGGTGGGCGCAGCCGCGGCGACCGTCACGCTCGAGGCGGAGGAGGTGGCGGTGGTGCCATTTGAATCGGTGATTTTCGTCGTGAGGGAGACGACACCGGTGGCGGTAGGGGTCCAATCGAAAGTATAGGGCGCGGTCGTGTCGGTGCCGAGGACGGTCGCGCCGGAAAGGAACTGAACTTGCGTGATCGTCGCACCCGTGCCGGCCGTGGCCGTGGCCGCAAGCGTAGTGACGGTGTTGACGCCGACGGTGGTGGGAGGTGTGAACGTGATCGTGGGGGCGGTCACGGCGGCGACCACGGTGACGTTGTAGGGAACAGCCGAAAGCACGGTGCTGCCTTTGTCGTCGGTGGCTTGGGCGCGGATCGAATACGTTTTCGCGACCGTGGGAGTCCACGTCACCGAATAGGGTGCGACCAAGTCAGTGCCGATCAGATCGCCATCGACGTAGAACGTGACACCGCCGCCGGTTGTGCTCGGGATGAACCCGTCGGCATCAGTCGCAGTGGCCGAGACTGTGACACTTTGATTCGCCGGCAGGGAAGCGCCGGAGGCCGGCGACGTGATCGTCACGACAGGCACAGCGTTACCGACGACAGCGGCCACCACGGTGATATTGGCCGCGGCAGAATCGAGCGTGATCGTGCCATCGCTACTCGTCGTGCGCGCGACCAAGGTGTGCGGGCCGGCCGTGAAACCCTTAGCATCAGAAAGAACGAAGGCGCGACTGTAGGGGGCCTGCGTCACGGGCGCGCCGAGGTCGGCACCATCGAGGCGAAACTGCACGCTACCGACAATCGAATCAGACAATGCGGCCGTGGCCCGCAGGAAAATCTCGGAATCCTGAATGAGCGTGGTGTTGGTCGCAGGCGCGGTCAGAACCACGACCCGTGTCGCCGAGACGGTAACGATCACCAAAGGCGACGTCGCGGTGTTAAGGTTGGGCGACGTGCCGCTGGTCACAACCGACGTGTCAGTGACGACAGCAGTGAGATTGTAAGTGCCGGGTGCGGTCGGAACCCACGTGGTTGAGTAGGTGGTACTGAAGGCACCGCCGCCGACGATACCGATCGAAGTGCCGTTGACCAAAAAGTTGACTGAAGAAACCAGCGTGCCCACTGGGCTGGTGCCGATCAACGGGGTAACGGTGAACGTAATACCGGCCGGCGTGCTGGCTATCGCCACCGTGGAGGCATTCGCCGGCGTGTTGATGGTGATCGTGGGCGTCGCGAGCGCCAAGGGCGTGGCGAGCAAAACGGCGAGGGGCGCGGCGGCGGCGAAAATGCGCCGAAGAATCGTTTTCATGGATGGGCCTCCGGGTGGTCGGTTGCTCACTTGTTGCCGCTACGGGTGCGGGCTTCGGCACTGGCCGGGGTGACGATCGTCGGATTCTGGAAGAGTGACGTCGCCGGCGTATTCTTGAGGTCCTGCTTCTTTGGCGAGCCGCCTGGGCTCACGAGATTGGCCGTCACGAAGATGAGGAGATTGCGTTTCTGCGAGCTCTCGCCCTTCGAGCGAAAGAGGCGGCCGACGAACGGGATGTCGCCGAAGAACGGGACCTTGTCGGTGACCTTTTTCACTTCCTCACGCGTCAGGCCACCCATGACGAGCGTGGCACCGTCCCAGATTGTGACCTTGGTCGTGACTTCGCGGACGGAGAAAATCGGCTGATAAAAACCGGGCGGGACGGTGACGGTCGTGTTGCCAGAGATAGCGACGCTGGGGCCGCCGTATTCGACGAAGCCTTCGAACTCGGTGACCTTCGGGTTGAGATCGAGGCTGATGGAGTAGTCGTCTTCTTCGACCGTGGGCGTGACCTTCATTTCCACACCGACGTTGCGCGTAGTGAACTCTTGAGGCGTGCCGGCCGTGATGGTGACGCCAGCGGCGCCACCGGCGGTCGCGGCGGAGCCGACCTGACTTTGAATTTCGCCGTAGCTCTGCGGATAGCGGAGCTCCTGGGCGACGACGATGTTGGCGGGATTACCCGAGAGGACAGTGACTTTGGGCGAGCTGAGGAGATCGGAGCCCTGCTTTTGCGAGAGCGCGCGGATCGCGGCGGTGACATCGAACTCGCCGACGAAGCCGGTGATGTTGGCCAAGGCGGCGGCGGTGGCAGCCAGTTGGACGCCACCGGGGACGTTGGCGGGAGCGACGGGCACCACGAGCTGACCGCCAGAGAGACCGGGGTCTTTGATGGTGAGCGAGGTTGAATTGGTCGTGCTGGGGAACGCGCTCACGAGGGAGCGGGTGACGCCGTCGCTCGTGTAGGTTTCCTGCGGCGAGAAGACTTGGCGGCCATTCGAGTCGAGGACGGGGGCGCCGTTGGCCGGGTTAACCTGCGGGACGCCGCGGCGGGAGAGATTCCATTTCACGCCGAGTTCCTCGAGGGCACCCTCCTGGACCTCCAAGAACTTGGACTCGATCTCGACCTGGCGGACATCGTTGTAGCGGGCGAGGATATTGCGGATACGCTCCACGTTACGCGCGGTCTGCGTGACGATGATCGCTGAGCCATCGTAAGCGAGGCTCGAGCCGGCGACGGACTCGAAGTTGACGCCGGCCTGCTGGAGAAACGCTTTCATCGAGCCGGCTTCGCCCGTGCTACTGGTCGGCTCGCCGGCGGCGGCGCCGGCCGAGGACGGATCGCCCTTGGCTCCGCTGGCCCCAGAGATACCGCTCATGCGCAGAACCGTGGCGCGGGTGACAGGAAAGAAAGCCGTGTCGAGCGTGGACACTTCACCACCGGGACGAACGATCACGGCGTCGGTCTGCACTTCAAACTGGTAGCCGATGGACTCGGTGACAAAATCGAGGACGCGTTTGAGCGAGGTATTACGCAGGGTGATGGTGACGGTCGGATTCTTGTTGGAGGGATCGAGGAGGACGACGTTGACGCCCTTCGGGTTGGTGCCGCTGGTGTCAAATTCCTCGGATGCTGCGCTGAGGGCGGCGACGACTTGGCCGATCTCGGCGCGGGTGAAGCTCACGCTGGGAAGAATAATGTCGTTCAGTTTGCGAGCTAGCGGAGCGGCGGCGGCGGCCTTGTCGGTCTCGCGAGCGCGCTCTTGGTAGATGCCGGGACGCTGCCAACCTTTGGCGACTTCTTCGAGGAGTTGGGCGCGGGTCTTCTCGCGATTGAGGGCGCCGGTCTCCGTTTTTTCTTGGGCGATCCGGAGGAGGAAACCCTTGGCGACGGTGTTATCCGGCTCGTTTGCCTCAATCCCGCGGAAGGTGGCCTGCGCGCCATCGGTATCACCGGCGACGTATTGCGCGCGACCCTTGGCGATGAGTTCGGCGGTGGCGGCGCGCTCAGCGATGAAGCGGGGATCGACGCCGGGGGCAGCAGCCGTCTTCGCTTCGGCGCGGGCGATGCGCTGGGCGACGGTCGCGGCGCGGGCATCGGAAGGAGCGAGTTCGGTCTGCGCCGCGAGGGCGGCGCGAGCGCCGTCCATGTCGCCGCGTTTCAAGAGGGCTTGGGCGCGATCGAGGAGCGCGGAGGCCTTTTCTTTTTTCAGATCGGCAACCAGCTTTTGGGTCAGCGGATTCACGGGGAGCGAGGCGAGCGCGGCGTCGACGGTGGCGATGGCATCGTCGGTGCGGCCATCGCGGACTTGGGCGCGGGCGGTGGCGAGTTGGGTCTGGGCGACGGCGATGGCGGCACTGATGCGATTCGACTCGGCGCGGGCCATGGCCTCGGCCTCCTCCTCGGGAGTCGGCGCGCGGCCCGGCGGCGGTGGGGTTTGGCCGGGCTCAGGAATCTTGACGTCGATCATCCCCGGAGCAGCCGATGCGGAGCGGGCGAGCGAGGCCGCGGGTTGGGCGGCGGCTTCGGCCTGAGCGCTGCGTTGGGCGTCGAGCTCGGCACGGAGGCGGAGCACGGAAGGATCGTTCGGGGAGAGGGCGACGAGCTGGTCGAGCGTCCGCTGGGCGGTGTCGAGATCGCGGGCATCGCGGGCGCGCAGGACCTCCGCCATGAGGCGAATTTTCACGTCGGTCGGGCTGGGCTCGGCGGCGTGTCCGACCGGCGCGGCGAGCGCGAAAATCGCGACGGCGAGGAGAAGGCAGGACGACGAAGGAAGGGCGGGTTTGTTCATTGCGGGAAATTATTGGGTGGTGGGCGTGGCGTCCGCTGGAGCGGAATCGTCAGCTTCGCGAGGGGTGAGCGTGCGGCGGTCCGGTTGGGTGAGTGTCGGGCCTTCTTTAGAAATCTCGACGCTCGCGGGGGAGAGCAGAATTTTTTCAATGCGATAGGTCACCTCGCCGAGCACGAAGCTATCGCCGGCCCGGACTTCACGCGTGGCCGCATCCCCCGTCGCTGCGACAAAGGCGGATAGTCCGCCGGTAAAATGGCGTTCGCGGTGGGTGAGGGTGACATCGCGGCCGGCCTTATCATCGCGGACCACAGCGGTAGCGACGCGTTGGCGCGTGGTCATGCTCTCAGGGATCTTGATGTCGACGGTGCGCACATCGAGGCTCTTGATAGTGAGACCGAGTTTCGGGACCGCGCGCCCGGCACTACCGAGGAA
>CANIJN010000007.1 GCA_947467625.1 Opitutia bacterium
ACTCCCGCCCCTCATCAAACCGGACGGGCGGATTTCCCGCATCCGGCTTTCCGAGAACCTACGTCGCAAAGCGATCGGCGCCACGCGCACGCCGAGGAAGCGGCCAGCGTTGATCGTGTCCGAGCAGACGTTCGTCGGAGAAGAAACTGAACAGCCCATGCGTGCAGTCATCCTGCCGCCACAGCCACCGCCGCACACGGTTTTTCAGCCAGACTTGCTGGCCGGCCAAACACGCGGGTGCTGTGTCCGTAGTGGTTGGTGTTGAACCAGCCGCGGTGCAGGCGAACGCGGTCTGGGGTTGGGGTTTGGCGTGCAACGGCACTTCGCCCTCGCGCTCTTCTGTGCGATTACGTCGTGTCACCCGAAATATCGCGCTTCAAAACAGCCTATGCGCCGCTCACCTGGCACCTCTCCGGCCGATGGGGGCCTGTCGATGGGGTGCTCAAGAACGTCCTGCGCGCCGCGGGGTTCTACCGCCTCGTTGGGTCGGAGTGAGATTTCCGAAAAGAGGCGGCTGCGTTACTCCGTCACTTCTTCAGACTTCGGCTCCGGCAGGAATTGTGTGAGCACCGCGCCGACCAGCGCGTAGCCACCAGCCACGCACGCGCCCACGAGCGCCACGCGCGCCGGATCGGGATTGGCGGACGCCGAGAGCGTCAGCGTGAGCCACGCCGCCGCCGTGCCCAGCACGCGGCCGCCGATGTTCGCCGCGAAACTCTCGCCCGTGCCGCGCAAGTGCACGGGGAACACGAGCGGGATGTAGTTACCCCAAAAGCTGAACTGCGCGACCGTCAGCACACCCGCCACAAAGATGCCCGCCTTGATCATCCCCAGACTGTCCGCGTTGCCGAGCTGGCCCGAGATCCACCAAAAGAGCAGCGGCACAAAAATGAGCGATGGAATCTGAAACACTCGGAAGAGCGTGCGGCGGCTCACGATCACCACCGCCAGCACGGCGAGAATGAAACGGCCGACCAAACCGCCAATCTCCTGATACAGCGAAACGCCCGCGACGGTTTGATCGCTGGCGTTGCCGGCCGCTTGACGCATTTCGCGCTGGGCGACGGGCTCCGGTTTTTTCGCGGCTTTCGCAGCGGCCATCGCCGTCGCGCCACTTTCCTTGGCGATCGCTCGCACCGCCACGTGACCGGCTTCCGCCGGCGTGCCGATGCGCTGCGCACCGATAATCTGCGGGAGCTGTTGGATCGCACCAAACGCGATGCCGTAGCTCGCCGCGAAAATGAGCGTCGTGATGACGGTGGTCTTGCGCAGCTCCGGCGCGAAGAGCGCGGCGATGCTCGGCCGCTTGAGCGTGCCGGCCTCGCGTTTTTTCTGCCATGCCGGCGACTCCGGCAGAAACGGCCGGATCATAATCAACGGCAGCGCCGGAATGACCCCGGAGATCAGGGTGTAACGCCACGCCTCATGCCCACCCGCGATCGCCGGCAGATCCATCGCCCACTTCGCCGCGAGGATATTGGCTCCCGCTACGAGCAAGCCACCGAGCGAAGAGCAGGCCTGCGTGTAGCCGAGCACTTTTTCGCGCTGGACCGGATTCGTGAAAATTTCCGCCAGCCACGCGACCGCCGCGACAAACTCCACACACACGCCGATGAAAACGAGACACCGGAAAAAGAGCAGTTGCGGCAACGTGGTCGCAAAACCCGCCGCACACGCCGCAAACGCATACAACAAAATCGAAAACGTCAGCACGCGCCGCCGTCCGAGCAAATCGGTCAGATAGCCACCGAGCAGGCCAAACACCCCACCCGCGAGCGCAGGCACAAAAAACAGCGTGCGCGCCCAACTCACATACATTTCGCCTCCGGGCGACCACAGCGCCGCCGCCTTGGCGCGCTCCATCCCACCGGTCACGAGCGCTTCCACCAGCGGCGCACTGAGCGCAGCCATCGCCGGCTTAATGATCAGCGGCAGCATCAGCAGCTCGTAGATGTCGAACGCGAACCCAATGGCCGCGATAATACAGATCAGCCAGGCGGTGCGCGAAAGAGCCGGAGCACTTGCCGCAGCGGGGGAATTTCCGGAAGTCATAGTGAGGTGAAAGGTTGCCGCGAAAAGACGCACCACATCAAGCGGCGATTCGACTTTTCGCTCTTTGATTTTTCTCAATTCACTTTTTCGCTCTTCGTAATTTCTCGGCTCCTTGACGCCGAGTCGGACCCGAGCAATTTCCGGCCGGTCAGTCCGTCAGCCCCCCTCGGTCCTCGCCCTCGCCGTTTTCCTTTCCTCGCGTTACTCGTATGAAATCCGCTCTCCTCACCTCGGCACTCGTCTTCGCATCGTTCGCGGTGCTGGCATCGCCCGCGTTCGCTGCCGGCACCACGTCTTGGCCCACGTGGCGCGGCCCGTCCGGTGCGGGCCTCGCCCCCGGTGCGGTTCCGCCCACCACGTGGAACGACACGCAAAACATCAAGTGGAAGGCCAAGGTACCCGGCCAGGGCTTCTCCACCCCGATCATCTGGCAGGACCGGATTTTCCTCCTGACTTCCATCGAATCCACGGAGGAGGTCGCCGCCGCCCCGACGCCCCCACCTCCTCCCCCTCCACCTCCCGGCGGCGAACAAAAGGGCAAAGGCGGGAAGCGTGGCGGCTTCGGCGGAGGGTCCAAACCGACCAAGGTTCACGCGTTCGTCGTCGTTGCTCTTGATCGCGCCTCGGGCGACGTCGTCTGGCAGAAAACCGCCCGCCGCGAAGTCCCCCACGAGGGTCGTCACCCGACCAACAGTTATGCCTCCGCTTCGCCCCTCACCGACGGCGAGCGCCTCTACGTTTCGTTCGGCTCACGCGGCCTCTATTGCTACGATCTTCAGGGAAAACTGCTCTGGGAAAAAGACCTCGGCGATATGCAGACCCGCAACGGTTTTGGCGAAGGCTCCTCGCCCGCCTTGGCCGGCAATGTCCTCATCGTGCCGTGGGATCAGGAGGGCGGCGCGTCCTTCATCGTCGGCCTCGACAAAAAAACCGGAGCCGAAATCTGGCGCCAGGCTCGCGACGAGCGGAGCAGTTGGTCAACGCCCCTGATTGTCACGGTGGCCGGAAAACAGCAGGCGATTCTCCCCGGCACGAACCGCACCCGCAGCTATGCCGTCGCGACCGGCGAACTCATCTGGGAGGCCAGCGGGCTCGGCGCCAATGTCATCCCCATGCCGGTGACGGGCCACGGCTTGGTGTACGTAATGAGCGGGTTTCAAGGCTACTTCATCCAAGCGATCAAGCTGACGGCGCGCGGCGATGTCTCCGCCGGTCCCGACATCGTGTGGCAGCAGAAGAAGGGCACGCCTTACGTTGCGTCGCCGGTGCTCTCCGGTGAGCGGATTTTTGTGACCAAGGGCACCGAGTCCTATCTCTCCTGCCTGAACGCGCTCACCGGCGAATTCCACTTCAGCGACCAGCAGCTCGAGGGCATGCGCGGCGGCATTTACGCCTCCCCCCTCGCCACCAACGGCCTCCTCTACGTCGTCGGCCGCGAGGGCCTCGTACTCGTACTCAAGGACACAACGACGTTCGAAATCGTCGCCAAGAATCAGTTGAGCGATCGCTTCGATGCGTCTCCCGTGATGGTCGACAAAGAACTCTTTTTGCGCGGTCACGAGTTCCTCTACTGCATCGCCGAGGGCTGAGCGGTCGCACCAGTCCGGCGACACGCCTGTCGCCGGACTGATTTTAAGTTCCTTCACGATGAGAGGAAGGACGGCCTTTTGTAGGAGCCTGCTTGCGGGCGATTCAGGACGTAACAATCGCCTACCAGCACCGCCAACCGCGAACTGCGCCAAAAAAACGGCGACCGCTCAAAACTCGCGCTTCGTGATCAACCCCGGCTGCGGAATCGGATAACGTCCGTTGGCATCCGGTTGCAACGGTGCCGGCGAAGACGCCGTCAGGGTATCGAGCCCGGGCGCGAATTCATGGTCGCAGTTCAGCATCTCATCATACGTGACCGTGCGCCCGGTGTGCGCCGCCATGCGGCCCATCGACGTCACGAGGCTCGCTTCCACCCCACGCTTCACCTCGTTGTAGGGCCGGTCGGCGCGGATCGCCGCCACGAGATCATCCCACTCGACTTGGTAGGGATTGGGCTCGGGCTGAGGGAAGGCCCAGAGCACATTCTCCGCCGCAAGGTTGTGTCCCTTGTAAATCCGCGCCTTCGACGGGATGTGGCCCTTCTCCGACACCACCGCGAGGCCCTTCGTGCCGTGCGCCCAACTGGAGTGTTCCGCTTGCGCTCCCGTCTGGCACCGGCCTTCCAGGAAAAGCTTCGCGCCATCGCCAAACGTATATTCCACCGAGTAGGCGTCGAAATTTTGATCGATGCTGTCGCCGCGATAGTGACGCCCGCCGTTGGCTTGCGCCTTCACCGGCCACGCGCCCTTCATCCACGAACATTCGTCGATATTGTGAATGTAGAAATCGCTGAACGCCCCGCCGCTCGCCCACATAAAACTGTGGAATCGCTCAATCTGATACATCAGGTGGGTCTGGTTGGCCGGCTTCGGCGGCGACGCAAAGAAGCCGATCGGCCCGTGCAACCGGTAGGCGCGCATCATCAGTAAATCGCCGATCTGCCCTTGCTGGATACGATCGGCCAACTCACCGCGGGCCTTGCAATGGCGGCACATCAGACCCACGCCGACTTTGAGGTTCTTCCGCGACGCTTCCTCGCCGAGGAGCAACATGCGCTTGCTCGTGGGCCCGTCGACCGTGACAGGTTTTTCCATGAACACGTGCAACCCTTTCGCAATCGCGTAGCCAAAATGCACCCACCGAAATGCCGGCGGCGTCGCGAGGATCACGACATCACCCGGCTTCAGGACATCCATCGCCGCCTTGTAGGAATCCAGGCCGATGAACCGCCGGTCTTCCGGCACGTCAATCAGGCTCGGTTGCGCGGCGAACTGTTTCGTCAAGCGCCCGTGCGCCGCCGCGAGGCGCGGATCGAACACATCCGCCATCGCGACAAGTTTGATGGGCCCGCTCTTAGTCGAGAGCGCCTGGCCGGCCGCTCCCGTGCCGCGACCGCCGCAGCCGACGAGCGCCACTCGAATCAGATCGCTGCCGGCCGCGTGCACGTAGGGTAACGTCACCCCCGCGAGGGCGGACACCGTCGCCAAGCGACCCGTGTGTTTCAGGAATTCACGGCGGGACACCGCATCGGGGATTTGGGTATTCATTGAAGGATCACTTTCGTTGGGGTTGGAAAAATCGCATCCGCAGCACTTCGTCACGTCCTCGGCTCACGCGCGAAGAAATCAGGGCATTCACGATCCGCCAAGTCCACCCGTCATCGTGGCTGGCGTCAATGAGCGGCTGGTGCTTCTGGTCGCTGCCCAGCCGCTCTCATCGCTCAGGCTCAACGCCCGAATGACTTCGTGAAATCTTCCGTCACGTTTTGCGTGACTTTCTTTTCATGCCGCGACTCCGCGATGAGCTGGTTGAGCTTCGCCTCCCACGCCGCGCTGTCCATCGGCAGCTCGACCGACTGGTTGATGAGCGACGAATAAAGCAGCACGTTGGCGAGTTCGACCGAGCCCATGCCCTCCGCGCCGGGCGCGATCAACGGCGTGCCATCCAAGATCGAGTCCACGAAGTTCTGCATGAGAATCCCATGCGGGTTGTTCGCGCTGTCGACCGGGATGTCGATGTTCCACACCTCGGGTTTCGCGAAGCCGCTTTTCGATGCCTTGCTAAACGCGATCATGTCGGAGTCGTTGCGCGTAAAGGAAACCTTATTGTTTTCGAGGACGATTTTTCCGCGCGTACCACTGATCTCGAAACGATTCGTACCCGGTGCCTCGCCGGTCGATGAAATGAACACGCCCGTCGCCTTGTTCGCCCACTCGAGGTAGGTCGTGATATTATCCTCGACCTCGATGTTGTGAAACCGCCCGAGCTGGCAGAAGCCGCGCACGCGCGCCGGCATGCCGCAGAGCCACTGGAGCATGTCGAGCTGGTGCAGGCACTGATTGAGGAGCACGCCGCCACCCTCGCCCTTCCACGTCGCCCGCCAACCCCCGCTTGCGTAGTAGGCCTCGGTGCGGAACCAATCCGTAATGATCCAGTTGATACGTACAATCTCGCCAAGTTCGCCGTCTTGGATGAGCTTACGAATCTTCTGATAGCGTGGCTCGACCCGCATCTGAAACATCCCTCCAAACACCTGCTTCGGGTGCGCCTGCGCCGTCGCGATCAAGCGCTCGGCATCCGCCTTGTGCGCCGAGATCGGCTTTTCCACCATAATGTGCAACCCCGCCTGCAAGGCCTCGATCCCGATCGTCGTGTGCAGAAAGTGCGGCGTGGCGATCACGATGGCGTCGATCTCCCCCGAGCGAATCATCTCCGAGCAGCTCGCAAACGTCTTGAGCCCGGGCCGGCCTTCGAAGGGTTTCAACCCGGGAGCAAAGGCATCGCTGACTGCCGTGAGCGTGCAGCGGGAGATTTTATTTTCGAGCAGGTATCCCGTATGGAATTTGCCGATGTTGCCGAGACCAACGATGCCGAGACGAACGTTTTTCATAGAGGGTGAGGCGCGGAGTGTCGTCGCGGGAAAAAAGCGGCGGCAACTTTTTTCCGTTAAATTCTCGACCGGACGCGCGCCCCGGTCGGTCCCCACTCCGCCGAACAACCTTACATTTCTGTAATGTCCCGGAAAGGCCTAGGAGAAAACCCCGTGCTATCTTGCCTCCACGTTCAGCCCAATCCTTCCACCCATCAAAACCCATCCAACCATGAATCAGCCAAAATTCGTCCTCGTTCCCGTCACCCGCCGTCCCGCCAAACCCGGGCTCGCCACAGTCGCCACCCTCGGCGCTTTGGCGCTCGCCGGCGCCCTCTTCGCCGCCGCCGGCACCGGCTCGGATAAATCCTCCATCGATCTCAAACGCGATGCCACCCCCGTCGCCCGCGGACCACTCGAAGCCGCCAGCTTTTCCACGATCGTCAAGCGCGTCGCTCCCAGCGTCGTTAAAATCACGACCGAGACCAAAGCCAAACGCGTCGCCGCCAATGCCGCCAATCTCCCTCCCGGTTTCGATCATCCCGCGTTTCGCCAATTCTTCGGTAATCGCCCACCCGACATGCAGACTCAGCCGCAAAACGGCCTCGGCTCCGGCGTGATCGTCAGCGCCGATGGCTATGTCGTGACCAACAACCACGTCGTCGACGGCGCCGACCTCGTCACGGTTGCCCTCACCGACGGCCGCGAGTTCACCGCCAAAGTCGTCGGCCGCGATCCGCAGACCGACCTCGCCGTCGTGAAAATCGACGCGGAAGACCTCCCCGCCGTCACCTTCGCCGACAGCGCAAAATCTGAAGTCGGCGACCGCGTCCTCGCCATCGGCAATCCTTTCGGTATCGGCGAAACTGTGACCAGCGGGATCGTCAGCGCCAAGGGCCGCAACATCGGCATCCTCGCCGAGGTCGAGGGCTACGAAGACTTCATCCAAACCGACGCCGCCATCAATCCCGGCAACTCCGGTGGCGCCCTCGTCGATATCAACGGCCGCCTCCTCGGGATCAACACCGCCATCCTCAGCCGCAGCGGTGGCTTCCAAGGCGTGGGCCTCGCCGTCCCCGCCAACCTCGTCAGCCACGTCGCCGACAGTCTCGTCAAAACCGGTAAGGTCACCCGCGGCTACCTCGGCGTTAATCTCAACACCCTCACGCCGGCCCTCGCCGAAGCCTTCAATGTAAAGGACAACAAGGGCGCGCTCGTGGCCGCCACCATCCCCGACGGTCCCGCCGCCAAAGCCGGCCTCAAAGACGGCGACGTGATCACCGGCCTCAACGGCCAGCCCGTCACCGACCCTAATAATCTTAAGAACCAGGTCAGCTCCTTCGCCCCCGGCACCACGGTCAATCTCGACGTCCTCCGCGCAGGCAAGACCACCCAGATCGCCGTCACGACCGCTGAAAAACCCGGCGCCAAGCGCATCGGCAAGGGTGGCCTCGACTCCCTCTCGAAGCAGAATCGCAGCGACGACGAGGGCGTGCTCAACGGGGTGGCCGTCGAGGACCTCGATCGCGCCGGCCGCCGCGACATGAATGTCCCGGCCAAACTCAAGGGCGCGCTGATCACCCAGGTCGCACCCAACTCCGCCTCGGCCCGTGCCGGCCTCAAACCCGGCGACATCATCCTCGAAATCAACCGCGAGCCTGTCACCAACGCGAAAGACGCCGTGGAGCTCAGTACCAAAACCGAGAGCAAGAAGACGCTCCTGAAGCTTTGGTCCCGCGGCAACACCCTCTTCGTCGTCGTCGACGAAACCGGCACCGACAAAGACAGCCAGCAGTAAACGCTTCCCGTGGGGCCGCCGCTCGTCGGGCGGTCGCTGCGAACACGTCAGTCCTCAATCCGGCATCGGTCTTCTTTACTAAAGACCGGTGCCGGTTTTCTTTTCCACCCTTTCCAACCGGCCCGAGTCCGCCACCATCCACTCCTTCATTATGCGCATTCTCGTCGTCGAAGATGATTCCAAAATCGCCTCCTTCGTCGTGCGTGGCCTCAAGCAATCCGGTTACGCAGCCGACCACGCGCCCGATGGCGAGACCGGCTTGGCCCTCGCCGATTCCACCGACTACGACGCCATGATCGTCGACGTGATGCTGCCCCAACTCGACGGTATTAGTCTCGTCAAACGCCTCCGCGCCGCCCGCCGCGTCACCCCCGTCCTCTTCCTCAGCGCCAAGAGTTCCGTCGATGATCGCATCCGCGGCCTCCAAGCTGGCGGCGACGATTACCTGACGAAGCCGTTCGCGTTCTCCGAGCTTCTGGCCCGCGTCCACGCCCTCATCCGCCGCGCTTCACAGTCGCCCGAAGCCACCCGCCTCGCCTGCGGTGACGTTACCCTCGACCTCGTCACGCGCGAAGTCACTCGCGCCGGCAAGGCCGTCGATTTGCAACCCCGCGAATTTACGCTCCTCGCCTTCCTACTCCGCCACGCCGGCCGCCCCGTGAGCAAGACGATGATTCTCGAACACGTGTGGGACTATAGCTTCGATCCACAAACCAACGTCGTCGACGTCGTCATCTCCCGTCTCCGCGCCAAGATCGACCCCGACCACACGCGCCTCGAAACCGTACGCGGTGTCGGCTACGTCCTCCGTCCCCATGTCTGAGCTTCACCCATTGGCCGAGGGCACGAAGTCCGATCCCGATCGGCTCCCAGCCGTCAGCGGTCCGCACTCAACGTCAACGCCTCCGCGGGCGGCGCTCAGCCCTAACCGCTCCGCACTCAACTTTCTGCCCCGCCTGCGCGAGTCCCTCGCGCTGCGCCTCGCCGCACAATACGCCCTCATCTTCGCGCTCAGCAGCGGAGTCCTCTTCGGCGTACTCTACTGGACACTCGCCGAATCGCTCGACGCCCGCGAGCTCGCCGGCCTCGAGCGCCAGGTGCGCTCCCTCGCTGATGCCTTCACGCGCGGCGCTCCCGTCGACGTAATCGCCCGCGTGAAAAACAACCCGTCACCCGAAATGAGTGCGTCGTTCGTACGCCTTATCACGCCTGACAGCTCCACCTTTTTCCAAAAACTCCCCGACGACTGGATCGAGACGCAGATCAAATCGATTCCCTTCGGACCCTTCACCGTCAACCAAGAGGTCCGCACCGAACGCATCCCCCAATCCGCCCTCCGCGATTACTCCATCGCCACCTACCAATGGCCCACGGGCTGGCAGCTCCAAGTCGGCCGCATCCTCGATAGCCGCGCCGTGCTCCTCGCCCCGTTGAAACGCGCCTTCGCCCTCGTCGGCGCCGGCGCACTCGTCCTCTCCTTTGCCACCGGCATCGTCCTCGCTTGGCGCGCCACTCGCCCGCTCCGCGCCGTCGCCGCCACCGCTCGCCGCATACTGGAAACCGGCGACCTTGCCGCTCGCGTCCCTTCGTCCGGCAGTCGCGGCGAGCTGGCCACCCTCGTTACGCAACTCAATACCCTCCTCGAGAAGAACGCCGTGCACGTGCGCGTCCTCCGCGAGACCCTCGACAACCTCGCGCACGATCTCCGCACTCCGCTCACTCGCCTCCGCGGCACCGCCGAACTCGCCCTGCAGGACGCCGGCGATCCCGCCGAAGCCCGCGCCGCGCTGGCCGATTGCGTCAACGAATCCGACCGCGTCCTCCACCTGCTCGAAGTCCTCCTTGATATCTCCGCCGCCGAAGCCGGCGTGTTGAAACTCAACCGTGACCACCTCGACATCCGCACCCTCGTCGAGCGTGCCGCCGACCTCTACCGCGAAGTCGCCGAGGAAAAAGACATCACCATCATCGTCGAGCAACCCTTCCCTGCCGAGTGCCAAGCCGACGCGATCCGCCTCGGCCAAGCGATCAATAACCTCGTCGACAACGCCCTCAAATACACGCCCGCCGGCGGGACCGTCACCCTCACCACCATGATCGAACGGGGCCCGGGCGTCGCGCCCGCGAGTCCCCGCGACCACCTCATCATCACAGTCGCCGACACCGGACCCGGCGTGCCCGTCGCCGAGCGGGCCGCGATCTGGCGCCGCCTCTATCGGGGCGATAGCAGCCGCTCCCAACGCGGCCTCGGCCTCGGTCTCAGTCTCGTGAAAGCCATCGTCGAGTCCCACGGCGGCACCGTGGCCATCACCGACGCCCCTCGCGCCGGCGCGCGTTTCACCCTGCGCCTCCCGGTTTAGAAAGACCTCGCTCCACGTTGAGCCGGGTCGCTGCAGTGCCGGGCGGTCGCTTGCCGACGCGCCGCTGCGTTGCAGGAGCCTGCTTGCGGGCGATCGATAGCGCGACCGACCGCAGTCGCAACGTGCAGGCCGACCGAGGGCGGTCACGCTCCCACAAAATCGCCGGCAAGCAGGTTCCCACCACCAAGCCGGTTAAGCTTATCTTGAATGCAACCTGGACTGAGCTCGCGAATGAGCTCGCGAGCGGAAACACGAGCGTGAGCGCCGCCGCGAGCACCTCGCGTGCGCCACGGCCAGCGCAGCTAAGGCGCGAGGTTGCGTACACCGCACCGGTTGCGATGCGACGGGGATCTACTTGGGCAACCGAGTCGCGGGCGCGGGCGCCGAGGTGGGCGTGGCGGACTTGCGCCGCTCCATGATCTCGAGGGGATTCGCGGGCAGGGATTTTTCGTCCACGTAGCGGGCGAGGTCGCGCATCGCGATCACGGTGAACCCTTCGGCGTGGAGCCACGCCATATACTCTTCGAAGCGCTCGCGCGGGGTGTTGACCCAAGGATGTTCGCCGTCGGGGACCCCGTGAAATTGCAGCACCGCGATGCGGCCGTCGCGCGCGAACGCGACGGCGCGTTGGAGATTTTCCAGCGACCACGTCGGGCGGGCGTCACCAGTCGTGGGAATGAGCAGCGGGTGATCGGCGCCGGGTTCATAGGCGACGCCACCACCGACGGCGTAGGGCACCTCGGGCTCCCCACCGCGACGGGCGAAACGGATACCCGCTTGTTGTAACACCGGGAGGGCGGCGAGATGAAACTTATTGCCGGGCCACGCGAAACTCACGGGCGTCGGGATCCCCTGCTCGCGACAGCGCGCGGCGATCACCGCAAGCTGCTCCGCGAGCCGTGGCACGGTTTTCTCGGTGATGCCGAGGTGGTCGCGGGTGTGGTTGCCGATCTCGAAGCCGTCGCGGTGCAGTTCGGCGATCTGTCCCCACGTGAGATAATCTTTTTTGTTCGTGGGAAACGTGAAGCCCTCCGTGATGAAAAACGTGGCGCCGAAGCCGTAGCGTTTCAGCACGGGCCGGGCGACGGCGTAGTGCGAGGCGGAGGAGTCATCGAAGGTGAGGACGACGAGTTTGTCGGGCACCGCAGGTGCGGCCGACATGACCGAACGGAAAAACATGAACAGACTGATGGCGGCAACGAGCGTTGCGAGAGGGCGTCGGGCGGGGTGAAGCATGGAGGGATGCTGGAAAGGCTGCGCGCAGGGAAACGGGCCGGGCCCCAAAGACAACGTTGAAGCCGACGAGCCGGTGCGCATCGTTGCGACCATGAGCACTTCATTTCGTTTCCTAGCCGTGGCCTGCGTGGGCTTCGGCGCTGCGGTGAGCGCCTTCGCTGCCGAGGCGGCGGATGCCCATGCGGCGGAAAAATGGCGATCGTTGTTCGATGGCAAGACCCTGGCGGGTTGGATGCCCTCGGAATTCGAGTCTGGCGGTGCGGTGAAAGTGGAGAACCCGTTTCGCGGGGGGCCAGGGGCCATCGTGATCGCTGCGGGCACGACGTTGTCGGGGTTTACATGGACAAAGGGAGGCGAGCTGCCGCGCGAAAACTACGAGATCACGCTCGAGGCGATGAAACTCACAGGGAACGATTTTTTCTGCGGCCTCACGTTTCCCGTCGGGAAATCGGCGTGCAGCCTAATCGTCGGCGGCTGGGGCGGGATGGTGATCGGGCTCTCGAACATCGACCACATCGACGCATCGGAGAACGAAACCACGCAGGGGCGGGAGTTCAAAGACGGACGTTGGTATCGTGTGCGCGTGCGCGTCTCCGGCGACAAGATCGAGGCCTGGATCGATGACGAAAACGTGATCGATGTCGAAATCAAGGGACGGGTCATTTCACTCCGGCCGGGAGACATCCAGCAATCGCTGCCGCTCGGCGTGGCGACCTACATGACGAGCGCGGCGGTGCGGGATATCCGGCTACGGCGCTTGTGAAGAGCGATCGGAAGAGGGGAGAATACCCGCCTACTTTCCGTTTGCTGCGCTTGTAACGTTATTACTTCATTCGCGTCCTCTCTCCGTCCCCATGCCGCCTGCTCGCCCACACCGCCGCTCACCTGCGTTTACGCTCCTTGAGTTGCTCACAGTGATCGCGGTCGTGGCCTTGCTCGCGACGATCAGCCTCGGGGTCATCAGCAGCACGAAACAACGGGCGAATATCGCGCGGTCCAAAGCCGAACTCGCCCTGCTCGTCGAAGCTCTCGAAGGATTTAAGCGCCACTATGGTGACTACCCGCAGACTGGCCCATCGGCTCTGAATTCCCAACGCGTTACCGGCACGATCGGGGCCGCCACCGCCCAAGCAGTGCTGTTCAATTCTCTCATGGGGGTTTACGGGCCGAGGGGCGCTAGCGGTGGTCGCCTCAACGGGCCCCGGTTGGTGGATATTCAGAAATTCAAACTAGAGGTCGAACCGACAACCGCCCAGCTTACCAATTTCGGGGTTCCGAGTGGCTCACCCCCAGCCAAGAACCTGTTCAACAGCGCCTTTCTCGACCCCTGGGGTAATCGTTACCTTTATTTTTATCGCGCCGCCACCGTCCCCGGACGCCCCCCTGCGCCGTGGAGCGCGCCTTCCTTCATACTTTATTCGACCGGGCCTACCGGCGGGGACCTCAGCAAAAACAAACCCATTCCCAACGCGCTTGGCATTTTTTCGGGAACCACCCAGACCACTGGCGATAACGCCGACAACATCTACGCCGACAAACTCCCATGAGCCTCCTTCGCCGCAGTTCTCAGCCGTTCCGCGCCACGCTTGGCTTCACCTTGATCGAACTCCTCGCCGTGATCGCGGTCCTTGGCATTCTGGCGTCCATTCTGATCCCGACCATCGGTGGCGCGCGCGTGGCGGCGAACAAAGCGAAAACACGCACGCAATTCAGCCAGTGGGCCACGGCCTTCGAGGCCTTCAAGCAGGAATACGGCAACTATCCGCAGTTCGCCACCAACGGTCCCCAGAAACTCGTCAACCCTCCCGGCACCGCGACCCAGACCACGGGTAACCATCTCTTTCATGATTTACTCGCCGGCACCCGGCGCGACGGTTCGGCGCTCACCGGGGCCTTGACCGGAAACCCTTTGCCCGCGATCGCCCAAAATCCCCGCCGCATCCGTTTCGTCAGCTTCACCGATGCCGACTTCGTACTCGCCGCCGACGTTACCGCTGGTCGCAACACCAATGCGCAGCTCAATTATGTCCGTGACGCATTTAACAATACGTCCATCGCGGTCATCACCGACAGCAATCTGGACGGTGTGATCAACGCGCGGGACACGGCCGGTGGTTATCCCGGCGTCGTAGTTTCCGGTGGCACCGCGACCATCCGGCCAACGACCGTGGTAACAACGGCCCAGACCGGCGGTATCCACGCCGGCGTGATTTTTTACTGCGCCCCTCCCGGGGCCGTGACGGAAAATGACCTGATCATGAGTTGGAAATGAAGCCGACTCCGCCTGTGCTCGCCCCTCGCCCCTCAAGTCGCCGCCTCGGACCGCCGCTCTGTACGCGCCGTCGCGGCTTCACCCTGATCGAAGTCATGGCCGTAGTCGGCCTCATCGTGATTCTCGTGGGGGGCTCCAGTTTTGCGCTGCGAGATAACGCCGGCAGTTCTCTGACGAGCGCGCAGAATACGCTCGCCGCTCTCGTCGGCCAAGCCCGAGCCCAAGCGGCCGTCAATCAAACTGAGGCCCGACTCCTGATTTACGCCGTGCGGGCGCCGGCCGGTGATGTCGAAAAATATCTGCGCCTCCTCCAAGTCTTCGTCGCCAGCCCGCAAGGCTCCACCACGTGGGTTCCCGTCGGTAGCCCCGTGTATCTGCCCCGCGGAGTGTTTCTCGTGCCAACGCCCACGACCGGACTCCTCGCTTCGGGTGTCGTTTGGCCGACCAATCCCGCGCCCATTTCGACTCTCGGCACGGCGGCAAATCCAAACCAGCCGGTTGGCACCGCCTTCAACGGTGCTGGCACGGTTTTTTTCCTCCAATTCAATCCGGATGGATCGCTCAGCCCCGCCGCCAATCCGTATATCAAACTTGCGCTCACGACCGGTGGATTCGCGGCAAACAATCTTCCGGCCTTCAACAACGCCAATGCCGTGCGCGGCCTACTCATCCGCCCCAGCGGCGCCGTCTCCTTCGTCAACGACGCAAGTGGTTTTTGATGATGAATACCGCACATCCCCATCGTAGGGCCAGCGCTCGCCGCCGTGCCGCCCCGCTGAATCTCGCCATTGGTCAGGGCTCGTGCTCTGGAATCTCGGCGCTCAACGCGCCACTGCCGCACCGCGTCACCCGCGCCTTCAGCCTCATCGAGGTCGTCGCTGCCGTCGGTATTTTTTCCATCGGGATGGTCGCGGTGATCGGCCTGTTTGCTCCAGTAGCCAAGTCGGTCGGAAACCTCGCTGATGCCGAGGCGGCCACCAACGTCGCCGCGCTGCTCGCCGCCCGGCTCCAGGGTCAGCCGATTTCTTTTGTTGGCACCCTGATGAAAGTCTCCAACGGCCCCAACCGCCACCAACTCACGGATACGGACAATAACCCCAACTCGCCAACCGCTGATCCACGGGCCGATTTGCAACTGCTGTTCGCGAGTCGCGACGGTTCGAAGATTGCGGGCTATGACAATCCCGCAGTCTGGGGTGCGACGGATACCGAAAAGTTTTTCGAGATTGCCCTGATTCGCAACGAAACGCTCTCGCCCGCGACTCCGGCCGCCGATCCCTCCTCACCCGATTTGCCCGTCAACCCGGACGACACGGCGGCCTTCATCGCTTACACCGCCCGCATTCGTTGGCCGGCGTTTGTCCCCGACGCGACGCCCACCAACCCCAAGCGCGCGTTGCCCGCCGGCTTCAATCCGAGCGGAGCGGTGCGCTACGACAACAGCCAGAAGCAGGTGTTCTTTTTCTCCGGCGTAGTCACCCGTTGATCTGATGCGCACTGTCTCTCAGCTCTGGTCCTCGCCCAAGCTCCGTCGGAGCGGCGGAGGATTCACGCTCATGGAGCTCATGGTCGCGGCCGTGATCACCGCTGTCATCGTCGGGTTCATCGTCGCGATTGTGAGTAAAGTATCCGGCTTTTGGACACGCACCTCCGGCAAACTCTCGGCCGGAGCTCAGGCCCGCCACGTCCTTGACCAACTCACCCTCGATCTGTCCTCCGCGGCCTACCGCGACGATGGCAACGTCTGGATGGCGGTCGATGTCCTCAACAATTCCAACGGCGGTGCCACCAATCTTTGGCAAATCGCCGCAGCGAACGCCAAACCGGTCGGTGGCGTTTCGCTCGCGATGAATGCGTCCACCCTCGCCACCGCGCGGTTCGGCACCGCTGGCGTTTGGCTCCGTTGCTTCACGACGAAACGCGGCAGTAATGCGACCACCGACGCGACTACACTCTCCGCGCCCGTCGCGGTCGGCTACCAAATCATCCGTCGGCTTAGCTCTCCGACGGCCATCGGCACCGGAGCGACCAAGACCGCCTATCTCTTCCATCGTTCCGAAGCCCGTCCCGCGACTGCGAACGGTCGCCCGGGGGTGCTCGAATCGGGCTACAACCTTACCTCGGCCGCCTACACCACGAGCACCGCCACCACGAACAATGGTGCCACCACGGGAGATCCGCGCTCCATCCAAGTTCCGGGCTCACGCACCAATTTCGCGTCGGTGATCGCTGACAACGTCGTTGATTTCGGGGTGCGCTGTTATGTGCGCGACGCTGCCCAGCCGACCGGGCTGCGGCTCGTGTTTCCGGCGACCAATGAAAACGGCACCGCCAGCAACGTCGCCACGGCACGGCTCCGTGCGCAGCTCCCGCCGGGTACGCCCGCGACTTCGGCGAACTACAACTTCGTCTTCCCCGACGTCGTCGATGTCATGGTCCGCGTGCTCACCGACGAAGGCGCGCGGCTCATCAGCACCTTTGAGCAGCCCAACTCGCCGCTGACACTTCCTGCCGGTATGAATGCCCAGACGTATTGGTGGCAACTCGCCACGGCCAATTCGGAGGTTTTCACCCGCCGTATCGTGCTTAACGCGAAACCACTCTAACCGTCTTGGCCTCCCCACGCACAAAGCACCTCGTCCGTTTCGAACGCCGTCCCCGCGCCGGCTTCGCACTGCTCATCACGATCACGCTGCTCGCGTTTTTGGTGATCTTGCTGGTTGGCCTCGCGACCTACACGCGCGTAGAGACCGCCGTCGCCAGCAACACCCAGCGCCAGGCCCAGGCCCGCCAAAACGCCCTCCTCGCCCTGAACGTCGCGTTGGCCCAGCTCCAAAAACACGCCGGCCCCGACACCCGCGTGACGGCGACCGGTCAAGGGATCGGCGGTGCCTCTGCGAAAAATCTCACGGGCGTGTGGGACGCCACGGGCACGGGGCCAACGGCGTTGACCTGGCTCGTCAGTGGCAGTGAAGCGACGGGCATCACACCGGACGCCGTGCTTGCCGCCGCGCCCACCCCAGCGACCACCGCGACGACAGATCAGGAGTTTCTGGTCCGCGAAAAGACGGTATCCAACTCGGCCGACTACGTAAAGGTCGCCAAACAAAATCTCCTGTCGGTCGGGGTTCCCGGTCAGACGGGCGCAGTGCGGATCGGGCGCTACGCGTGGTGGATCGGCGATCAGGGCGTCAAGGCCCCCGTCGCCGTGCCCGACGCGAGTGACACCGTGACGTACGCTCCCTTCGACTCAGCGGACCTTCGCTCGCGTATCCGCCAGCAAATCACGCTCGGCGCCGGTGCCGCCGACGCTGCGGGCGCGCCCGTCTTCGAGCCGCGCGACGTGAACAATGCGGCTCTGGTCGCGAATCAAAAAATCGCCAGCACGACGCAAATCGCGTTTCTCAAGAATGCCTCCAATACCGTGGTCGGCCTCGCCAACGTGCAGCGAAATTTCATTAACTGGTCGCCCGGTAATTTTGCGGTCCTCGCCAACACCAAGACCGGCGGCCTGCGCGAGGATCTTTCGCTCGCACCGGCTACCCTAGGAGACGCCTTTGCCGCGTGGGCCAATTATCCGGCCTACATGGAGAGCTTTGGTCCTGCGGTGGTTCCACCCTCAGACGATGCGGGTAGCACACCGACGGCGGTCCCAGTTGCACCCGCAATCTCGCCCGCCTATGGCAGTGATCCCCTGCGCAGGCGCTACCGGCTAACGCCGCCTTATATTTCTGCGGGCGTGGTGCATAGCGTGGCGCCCGTGATGAGTTTTTTTGGCCTGAGCTTCAGCGTGCGGGAGAATGCCGATGACGCCCCAAAAATGGAGGTTGCCGTGCGTTGTGTCGTTACGCTGTGGAATCCTTACTCCAGCGCCTTGGTTCCTGAGGACCTCCGCGTGGAAATTTCGGGCTTGCCGGAAATCCAAGTCGAGGATTCCGCCGGTGGCGATCATCCCGTGAACCTTCAAGAGACGTTGGCGGGCGTCGACGCGCCACTCCGCTTTTATCTGCCGTGGACGTCTGCCGCGCCGGCCATCGATCAGCACTCATGGTTACCGGGCCGCGTTTACAGTTGGGCCGCCACGGAGAATTTCAGCGAACCTCCCGAGGGAAACCCGATGGTCTTTCACTTTCCTGATGCCACTCCGCCCGGTGCCGGCCAGGGCTTAGTTCGCCCAACCACCGTGCATCACCACCTGAATCCCGTTGGGACCACCGACCCCGTTAAACGATTTTGCCGGTCGCTGGCGCCCGCGACCATTCGTATCCGTGTGGTGCGAGTGCGCGATGGAAGCGAACTCGGAACCTACAGCCTAAACGTCGATCAGTTTGGCCCGACCACTCCATTGAACATCGGCTACAAATACGTTGATTTCGCGATCGTGCGCCGCCTCCCCGAGACCGATGAACTGGCGGCGGGATCAGCGGAAAAGTGGCTGACTGCGCCCGGTCGCGATCCGCGCCACCCGGCCTTTCCCTCCATTGGATTCATCGGTGGTCCCAATGGCGTAGATCCAGCCCTCTATGGTGGCGCCAATATCACGGGCTTCGTGGTCCGCAGCTCGGATCGTTTGTTGGATCGGGCTACGAATGGGTATTCCTACAATGAGGACGTTCCCGTCTTTGAGCTACCCCGGGCACCCATTTTGTCCGTGGGTCAATTGCAGCACGTGCACCTAGCAGACGCCCGCCCGTTTGCGGTGGGTAATCCGTGGTCCAGCGGGGCCGAGATCAACGGGATCCCGGCTCCCGATATTTTCGATCGCTTCTTTTTTTCCGGGCTGAGCGACGGAGTGACGCCGACCACGACCACGTCTGGCGATCTGATCTTGCCGAACCCGCTGCTCAAACCCTTGCGGAAGTCGGATGCGACCCGTGTAACGATCGAGGATGTGCGAGCGCTGATGTCGCCTGCGACCGGGACCGACGCCGATGGAAACGTCGTTCCGGGCCTCCCGGCATCCGCGTATTCGTCAAAATATTTTCTGCAGGGCGCTGCGTTTAATCTGAATTCGAAGAACGCGACCGCATGGACGGCCGTTCTGCGGGGCGTGCGGTTTCCGGCGCCACAGTCCTTCGGGTACCTCAACGCCTCCGCCGACACCGGCACGGCAGATGACGCCGATCAATCGACCGTGCAATCGACGGAGGCGCAGTTTTTCCGATTCTCTCAGTCGGCGCAGGAGACGTACTCATCGGAGGCAGGCCTCGCGGATTCGGCAGCCGATTCGGCGTCGCCGTCCTTGGCCAATACCCACCTCTTCCGTCGAGGCATGCGCACCCTGACGGCAGCCCAGATCGTCTCTTTTTCAGCCAAGATCGTTGAACTGATGACCATGAAGCACGCAGCCGAAGGGCCGTTCCGTTCGCTCGCAGAATTTCTTGCGCCGTCGGCGTTGTTTTCGGGAGCCGATGCCGACGGCAATGCGCTCGCGCCTCGCAGCCTGCTGGAGGCCGCGATTACCGACACAGAGCTCAATGCCGAGATCGCTGAGTTCAGTTCGCAGTGGCTCACGCAAGCGGACGTGATGACCGCGCTCGCTCCCGTGCTCTTTCCCCGCTCCGACACCTTTGTGATCCGTGCCTTTGGCGAGGCCGTCAATCCCGTGACCAATGGCACGGAGGGCAAGGCGTGGTGCGAAGCGATCGTGCAGCGCGTCCCAGAATACTTTGATCCAGCCGTTGCGTCCGGCGACGCTCCGGAAGTGGCTCCCGGGGCACTCGTCAGTCTCCTGAATCAAACCAACGGTCGTCGCTTCAAGATCATCTCTTTCCGATGGCTCACGCGATCCGACATTTGATTGGTGGCGTTCTGTCCAAGATAGCGCGGCGCTTAAGTCCGCGTCAGGAAAACGACGGTCGCGGGCAAAAGCACCGCGCTACGTTCAAACGGTTGCGCGCCTCAGTAGTCGCCGCGTTCGCGCCCTTCGCTTTCTCAGGCGCAGTCAACGCCCAAGCGCCGCGCCCGGGAGAGCTGGCGGGCCGGTTCACCGTCTTCGCGGCGCGACCAATCACGGATATTTCCTTCACGCCGCGCGCCGCCGCACCGAAGCAGCAACTCATTTTCTACCCGACGGCGCGATCACCCCGCTACGTTTATCGCAGTGCCATGCCGCTGCGTTTTTACGACGAGACGACCGGCAGCGTCGTGGCAGAGGCGGTCATCCCGCTGGAAATGAAGGACGCGCTGTTGCTGTTCTCACCGATCGAACCGGCTACCGTGAGTGGATTGCGCTACCGAATCGCCGTGCTCGACGAGACGGGGCTTCGCAGCGGCCCCCGTGGACTGACCATGATCAATCTGAGCGGACTCGCGCTTACCGGAACGGTCGGCAAAGAAACGGTCGCGCTCGAGGCTGGCCTGAATCCCACCATCGCGGTCGCGTCGGCGACGAAGGTTGTCCTGCGCACATCCGCCAACGGCCGTTCACTCCAGTCTTACGCGGATACGGTGCTGCTGAAAAAAGATGAACGGGCGCTCTTGCTCATTTTCCCGCCCTTCTACAAAGGCTCATGTGAGGTCCAAACGAGATTGCTCGTCGAGGGAACAGCGCCGTCGACCGCCCAAAAATAAAAATCGCCGCATGATTTTTATCATGCGGCGAAATTTGGTGCCAGAGGACGGGATTGAACCGTCGACCAAAGGCTTATGAGTCCTCTGCTCTACCACTGAGCTACTCTGGCATTTCACTTGTATAGCGTTACTTGCAAACACTTGTGAAAAAATTCATTAAGTCGTTTCCTACAGCAAGGGCTCTAAAATGAGCACCCAAAGGAAGACGCAACATAAGGGAAAGAACCTCTCGCGCACTGACGACTCCGCGAACAACTGGACGGAGTTTACTACGGGCGGTTCATTTTGCACGGCAAGCAAAAATGTTTCCGCGCGAAACAGAGGGGGTGAATAATCTGCGCCTCGAAGATTTTCGCCGATTCCGATCTCATTTATTTTTCGGGTGGGGCACACCCTCGAAATGAATGTCCCTCGGAAGCAACGGCGAAAGCGGACTGGTTCCGCCGTTTAGCTTCCGCGGCAGGTCGAGGGGTTGGGAGGCTTCAGGAAAACAGATCCGTCGGCGTCCGGCTCATAAAGTCTTCCATGTAGGCCGTGGTCGCCTTGCCCTCGATGAACGTGGGATCGGCCATGATCGCACGATGGAGGGGAATCGTCGTCTTGATGCCGCGGACTAGATATTCGCTAAGCGCGCGATACATCCGCTCCAACGCGACTTTGCGGGTCGGCCCAAAACTGATCAACTTACCAATCATGGAATCGTAATAGGGCGGAATCGTGTAGCCGCTGTAGGCATGTGAATCGACCCGCACCCCGTGACCGCCGGGCGCATAGTACAAACCAATCGTACCGGGAGAGGGGGCAAAGTTACGGGCCGGGTCCTCGGCGTTGATGCGACACTCGATCGCGTGCTTATCGATTTTGATATCGCCTTGGTCGAAATCGAGCTTCTCGCCATTGGCGATGCGGATTTGCTGCTTAATGAGGTCGATACCCGTGACTTCCTCGGTCACAGGATGTTCGACCTGAATCCGAGTGTTCATCTCAATAAAGTAATAGTTTCCCTTCGCATCGACGAGGAACTCGATGGTGCCAGCATTCTCGTATTCCGCAGCCTCCGCCGCTTTGAGGGCATGCTTACCCATCTTCTTGCGCAGATCAGCGGTCAGGAACGGGGAGGGAGACTCCTCAATCAGTTTTTGGTGCCGACGCTGCACAGAACAGTCACGTTCCCCAAGGTGAACAATCTTACCGTGGCTATCGCCAAGGATCTGGAACTCGATATGGCGCGGTTTTTCGATGTAGCGCTCAATGTAGACACTGCCGTTACCAAAGGCCTTCTCGGCTTCGCCCCGGGCGACGTGGTATTCCTTGGCGAAGGATATGTCGTTGTGAGCGATCCGCATGCCGCGCCCGCCACCACCCGCGACCGCTTTGATGATCACAGGATAGCCAACCTTACGGGCAACCTTCACGGCTTCGGCCTCATTCTCGACCGGACCGTCGGAGCCAGGGACAATGGGCACACCCGCCTTTCGAACCGTGTCTTTCGCGACGGCCTTATCCCCCATCATTTTGATGGATTTTGATTTCGGACCAATGAACTTGATATTGCAGGACTCGCATTGCTCGGCGAACTTGGCGTTTTCCGACAGAAAACCGTAGCCGGGGTGAATGGCGTCCACGTCGCCGATTTCCGCGGCGCTGATAATGCGGTCAGCCCGCAAGTAGCTGTCCGCGCTCTTCGGCCCGCCGATGCAGATGGCTTCGTCAGCGAGTTGGACGTGCAGCGACTGTACGTCCGCTTCGGAGTAAACAGCCAAGGTCTTGATGCCCAACTCGCGACAGGCGCGGACAATGCGAAGGGCGATTTCACCGCGGTTGGCGATGAGGATTTTTTGAATCATGTCGGTAAACGAAAAGAGCCCCGCCAAAACTACCGAGCGCTAGGCGCAAACGGTATCGGCTTGGCGGAGGGCTGGTTTTTGGAGGGGATTAACCCTGTCTGATCTTGAAGAGCCGCTGACCGTATTCGACGGGCTGCCCATTCTCTACCAACACCTCAAGGATGGTTCCTTTGGCTTCGGCCTGAATCTCATTCATAATTTTCATGGCCTCGATAATGCAAACGAGCGAACTTTCAGTGACTTTGGTGCCCGTGTCCGAAAAAGGCTTACTTTCAGGTGAAGCTGCACGGTAGAAGGTTCCAACCATCGGTGACTTAATAAAGGCGATGCCCGCCTCCTCCTGCGAGGGATTAGAACCACCCGCCGTGGGGACTGCATTCTGGGCGGCCGACGGCAATGGCATCGGCGGGTTGATACCCGACTCCAAGAACGGGGAACTCGAACCACGGCCGGTTGAAACGATCGGGAGGCCATTGGCGCCACGCCGAATCTTGAGCTTGAATCCCTCTTCCTCGACCGCGAACTCGGTCAATTCCGAGCGCTTCATAAGGTCGATGATTTGTTTGATTTGTTTTAGGTCCAAAAGAAGCCTTGGTTGAGTTTACGGGCAGCTGCAGCCGTTAGTTGGTGTCGAAGGCAGGTCGTTCAAAAGAAAAAGCTCGATCCACGCAATCTCTGATTTTCTCCACAGAACAGTAAATTTCAGTATTTCGAAGAAATACTGAAATAATGTCAAAAAACGCCATTTTTTACATTAAAATAGCCTATTTTTCGCCTTAATTATCGATTTTTATGAACCGCTAAAACCCCATCTTTTGAAAAAACAATCGCTACATTCGCGTAAAAATCCTGCGGAGCGATGCACGAAAAGCTGACGTGTTGAGTTCCCTCCCAAAGCAATGGTATCGACTCCTCGATCAGGGAGAACCCTTCTTTTCTCAACCCGATCTCCTGCCGCGTTGGATTCGTTCTCGGGTTGCCGGTGGATAAAACCAAACACAAGGGCTCGGCCGTGTTGAACGGAGACGCCACCAGATGGTCATAAAAAAACCCCGGACCAACTCGGTCCGGGGCTGAGATTATCTAAGCTTAGCTTGCCGTGGCTTCGACCACCGTGGGCTCCTCGGGGAGCTCGGCGCCGAACGGCAACGAGATCTTAAGCTGCTTGTAGATCGGCAGGCCCGTGCCTGCCGGAATCAAGTGACCCATAATCACGTTTTCCTTGAAGCCGCGCAGGAGGTCGACCTTACCCAGAGTCGACGCGTCGGTGAGGACGCGAGTCGTCTCTTGGAAGGAAGCGGCGGAAATGAAGCTCTCGGTCTCGAGCGACGCCTTGGTGATCCCTAGGAGGATCGGCTCGGCCTCGGCGGGTTTGCCGCCCGCCTCTTCGATGCGACGATTTTCCGCGAGGAAATTGGCGCGATCGACCTGCTCACCCCAGAAGTTCTCGGTATCGCCCGGATCGGTGATCCGAACTTTTCGGAGCATCTGACGAATGATGATCTCAATGTGCTTGTCGTTAATCGTCACGCCTTGGAGACGATAGACTTCTTGCACCTGCGAAATCAGGAAGTCGTAGAGCGCTGATGGCCCAAGAATCTCGAGGATCTCGTGCGGGTCGGCGGCACCTTCAGTAAGGTGCTGGCCTTTGTGCACGACGTCACCGGGTTGCACAATGATGTGCCGGCCGGTGGCGATGAGATGCTCTTCTTCCTGCTGGGTCTCCTCGTTCTTGACTACGAGCTTGCGCTTGCCACGGACGGTACCCTCGAAACCGACGATACCGTCGATCCGGGACATTTCGGCGGCTTCCTTCGGACGACGGGCTTCAAAGAGCTCGGCGACACGAGGAAGACCACCGGTGATGTCCTTGGTCTTGGACGCTTGACGCGGGGTCTTCGCGAGCAAGGCACCAGGCGCGATCGTGTCGCCTTCCTGCACGGCGATCTGGGCGCCGACCGGAATCGAGTAGGCCGCGAGCGGCTTGTTCTTTGCGTCGCGGATTTCGACCTGCGGATTGAGATCCTCTTTATGCTCGATGACGACCGTGGCGATGCGGCCCGACGCTTCGTCGAGTTCGCGCTTCACAGTGACGCCCGGGATCATGTCCTTGAAGTGCAGCGTGCCACCCTTCTCGGAGAGAACTGGAATGTTATACGGATCCCATTGGGCGAGAACGGCGCCCTTTTCGATCTTCGCGCCGTCGCCGACGTGAAGGAAGGAACCGACCACGATGTTGTAGTTTTCGACTTCCTTGTCCTCGGAATCGAGGATTTGGATCGTACCGGTCTTATTGAGCACAATAGCCGCGCCATCGGCCGTTTCGACCAGACGCAGACCTTTGTATTTTACTGTACCACTGGCCTTGACGCGAATTTCAGGAGTCTTGAAACCGCCGGAAGCAACGCCACCGATGTGGAACGTACGCATCGTGAGCTGCGTGCCGGGTTCACCGATCGACTGGGCCGCGATGATGCCGACGGAGTCACCGATCTTCGCGACTTTGTTGGTCGCGGGGTTGATGCCGTAGGACTTCGCGTCGATGCCTCCCTTGGTCGCGGATGTGAGGGGAGACATGACCTTGATGCGGTCGATGCCGAGCTCGTCGATCTTGGACGCCATGTCCTCAGTGATGATTTCACCGGAGCCGACGAGCAGCTCGGAAGGATTAATCGGGTTATAAACGTCGTCGCTCGAGAAGCGGCCGATGATGCGCTCTTTGAGGCCGACGATTTCATCGTCACCTTCGAAGATTGCCTTCTTCCACACGCCGTCGCGGGCACCGCAGTCGTCTTCCGCAATGATGACGTCCATCGCCACGTCGCAAAGTTTGCGGGTGAGATAGCCGGCATCAGCGGTCTTGAGCGCGGTGTCAGCGAGGCCCTTGCGGGCGCCGTGGGTCGAGATGAAGTATTCGAGCACCGTGAGGCCCTCGCGGAACGAGGACAAAATGGGACGCTCAATGATTTCGCCGGAGGGCTTGGCCATGAGTCCGCGGGTGCCGCACAGCTGACGGATCTGCTGCTTGTTACCGCGGGCACCGGACTCCATCATGATGTAAACAGGATTTACCTCGGGCTTGCCATCGTTGTTCTCAAGTTTGGCGAACACGGCCTTGGCGATCTTGTCGGTCGCACCGGTCCAAACGTCGACCACCTTGTTGTAGCGCTCACCATCGGTGATGATGCCCTTGTTGAATTGGGCTTCGACTTCGGTGATTTTCTTCCGGGAGTCGGCGACGATGTCCTTCTTGGAATCAGGGATGATCATGTCATCGATACCGATTGAGATACCGGCGTGCATCGCGGTGTGGAAACCCAGCTCCTTGAGCTTGTCGAGGGTCTCAACCGTGATGTGGTTACCGGAAATCTTGTAGGTATTGAGGATCAGGTCACCGAGCTTGCTCTTAGGAACGGGGAAGTTCACGAAACCGAGACCGGTAGGCCAGATCTGGTTGAAGATCACGCGACCGACGGTGGTGCGGATGGTCTTGCGCTTCGTGTCTCCATAGACCGTCTCGCGCGTGTAATCGGGATTCGGAACCTCGACCCAATCGTGCATCTTCAGAGCGCCATCAGCTTTGGCGTACAGCACCTCCTGCAGACCACTAAGAAGAGGAACGCGAACGCCCTTGGCCGGCTTCGTGCGGGGCTCGATGGTAAGGTAGTAAGCACCGAGGACGATATCTTGGGACGGCGTCAGGATCGGCTTGCCGGAGGACGGCGAGAAGATGTTCGACGTCGCCATCATGAGAAGTTTACACTCCATGATCGCTTCGAGGGACAACGGGACGTGCACGGCCATCTGGTCACCGTCGAAGTCCGCGTTGTAGGCGGTGCAGACGAGCGGGTGAATGCGGATGGCTTCCCCCTCGATGAGGATCGGCTCGAAAGCTTGGATCGACAAACGGTGAAGCGTGGGCGCGCGATTGAGGAGGATCGGGTGACCCTTGGTGACTTCCTCTAGGATGTCCCAAACTTCCGGAGACTTCTTCTCGATCATCTTGCGGGCACCGCGGACGGTGTGCACGAAGCCGAGTTCTTTGAGGCGGCGGATGATGAACGGCTCGAACAAGACGAGCGCCATTTTCTTAGGGAGACCGCACTGGTTGAGCTTGAGCTCAGGACCGATGACGATGACCGAACGGCCAGAGTAATCGACGCGCTTGCCGAGCAAGTTTTGGCGGAAACGACCCTGCTTGCCCTTGAGCATGTCCGAGAGGGACTTCAGGGGACGGTTGCCGGCGCCAGTGACAGGACGGCCGTGACGGCCGTTATCGAAGAGCGCGTCGACTGCTTCCTGCAACATACGCTTTTCGTTGTGAATGATGACGTCGGGCGTCTTCAGCTGCATCAGGTTCCGCAAACGATTATTGCGGTTGATGACGCGGCGATAGAGATCGTTGAGATCGGAGGTCGCGAAACGTCCGCCCTCGAGGGGAACGAGCGGGCGCAAGTCCGGCGGGATCACGGGCAACACTTCAAGCACCATCCACTCCGGACGGCTCTTCGAATGGATGAAGCCTTGGATGACCTTGAGCCGCTTGGAGAGCTTCTTCTTGATCTGCTTGGACTTCGTCGCACGCATCTGCTCCTGCAGTTCGGCAACGGTGGCCTCCATGTCGGTCTTCGCGAGCGCATCGCGGACCGCTTCAGCACCCATCTTGGCTACGAACGAGTCATCACCGTATTCGGCGAGGGCCTGACGATATTCGGTATCGGTCAGGAGTTGCTTCATCTCGAGCGGGGTCTTGCCCGGATCGATGACCATAAAGTTCTCGTAGTAAATGACGCGCTCGAGCGAACGAGCGGTCATATCCAGCAAGAGACCGAGCCGGCTCGGCATGCTCTTCAGAAACCAGATGTGGGAAACCGGGACTGCGAGCTCGATGTGCCCCATGCGCTCGCGGCGGACGCGGGCGATCGTGACCTCGACGCCGCAGCGGTCGCAGACGACGTCCTTGTATTTGATGCGCTTGTACTTTCCGCACGCGCACTCGTAGTCACGCACGGGCCCAAAGATCTTTTGGCAGAAAAGACCGCCTGGCTCGGGCTTAAAGGTGCGGTAGTTGATCGTCTCGGGATTCTTAACCTCACCCTTGGACCATTTGCGAATGGTCTCGGGGGAAGCGACGGTGATGGAGACGCAATCGAATGCGTTCTCCTCGATACCGAGTGCGGAACGAACGTCGTCGCGGGAAGAGGCGGCTGTATCAGCGGGTTGAATCATGGTGATGTCTCCCTAAGCAAAATGTCGTGAGAAGGTGAAAAACGCTGCGCCGGTTTAGGAACCGTAGCTGATGGCGTCGCGTTTCTGGAGTTTGATATCCAGCCCGAGGGACTGGATTTCCTTGATGAGGACGTTGAACGACTCCGGAGTGCCGGCGACGAGCGTGTTGTCTCCCTTGACGAGGGACTCGTAGATCTTGGTGCGGCCCTGCACATCGTCAGATTTGACGGTGAGTAATTCCTGCAACGTGTGCGCAGCGCCGTAGGCCTCGAGAGCCCACACTTCCATTTCGCCGAAGCGCTGGCCGCCGTATTGGGCTTTGCCACCCAACGGTTGCTGCGTGACGAGCGAGTAAGGACCGACCGCGCGGGCGTGGATCTTGTGGGACACAAGATGGTTCAGCTTCATCATGTAGATGTAGCCGACCACGACCTCCTGATCAATTTTCTCACCGGTGCGTCCATCGAAGAGCGTGCTCTTGCCCGAGGTGGGCAGCTTCGCTTCTTTGAGGTATTCGCGGATTTTCTTTTCGGGAATTCCGTCGAACACGGGCGTCGCAATCTTGAGTCCGAGCTTCTTACAAGCCCAACCCAAGTGCGTCTCGAGCACCTGTCCGATGTTCATGCGGGAAGGCACGCCCAAGGGGTTAAGGCAGATTTCGATCGGAGTGCCGTCGGGGAGGAAGGGCATATCTTCCTCGGGAACGATCTTGGCGACCACACCCTTGTTACCGTGACGACCGGCCATTTTGTCACCGACCTCGAGTTTTTGCTTCGTGGCGATGTAAACCTTGACCTGCTTGATCGCACCATCGGCCGAGCCTTCGCCCGCCTCGATGGAACCGATCTTGCGCTCACGATCAGTCTCCAGCTCATCGAACTTCGTCTGGTAGCCACCGATGATCTCCATGATCTTGATGCGAACCGGGGAAGGATCGATCTGGACGTGCTTGGAGACGGCCGCGAGCTTGCGCAGGAGGGTCTTAGTAATTTTGCGGTTGGCCGGGATGATGATTTCCGCCGTCGCGCCGTTGATGACGTCGAGCGGGATTTTCTCACCCAAGAGGATATTCGAAAGGGCCTCGGTGAGGCCTTCGCGAAGTTTGTCCATCTGCGTCTTATACTCTTCTTGGATCTGCTTCACCTGACGACGACGATCAGAGGGAGAAAGCTTCTCCTCCTGATTGTCGATGCGCGAGGAGACCTTCACGTCCATGATAATACCGGTCACGCCGGACGGAACGATGAGCGACGTGTCCTTTACGTCTGCGGCCTTCTCACCGAAGATAGCGCGGAGGAGTTTTTCCTCGGGCGCGAGCTCGGTTTCAGACTTGGGCGTGATCTTGCCGACGAGAATATCGCCGGGCTTCACTTCCGCGCCGACGCGAATGACGCCGTTGTGGTCGAGATTCTTGAGCGCCTCCTCGCCGACATTCGGGATATCGCGGGTGATTTCCTCAGGCCCGAGCTTGGTGTCGCGCGCGGTAACCTCAAATTCTTGGATATGGATCGAGGTGAAGATGTCTTCGCGGAGGCACTTCTCCGAAATGAGAATCGCGTCTTCGAAGTTGTAGCCGTTCCAAGGCATGAACGCGACGAGCACGTTGCGCCCGAGAGCCATCTCGCCCTTGTCAGTCGAAGGACCGTCAGCGATGATTTGTCCCGCTTTGATCTTCTGGCCCAACTTGACGATGGGTTTTTGATTAAAGCAAGTGCCCGCATTCGAGCGCATGAATTTCCGCAATTCGTATACTTGGACGCCATTCTTGGCGTCGGTCTTGATGTTGCGCGGCAGATCACCGTCACGAGTCACGACGATTTGCTTGGCATCGACGGACGCAACGATACCGGCCTCATCCGCGACCACTACGATTTTGGAGTCACGAGCGACCCGCTCTTCAATACCGGTGCCCACGAAGGGCGCCTCGGCTTGGAGGAGGGGCACGCCTTGGCGTTGCATGTTAGCTCCCATCAGCGCGCGATTCGCATCGTCGTGCTCAAGGAAAGGAATCATGCCCGCAGCGATCGAAATCACCTGCTTGGGCGAGACGTCCATGTAGTTGACGTCAGCGGCGGGTACCTCGAGGAACTCGCCGTCTTTACGGACGGTGACCTTGCCCACAAAATGCCCCTTGTCGTCGAGCTCGGAGTTAGCCTGCGCGATGACCTTGGCCTCCTCTTGGTCGGCGGTGAGGTAGTCAATCTTGTCGGTTACGCGGCCGTCCTTCGCGAGACGGTAAGGCGTCTCGATGAAGCCAAACTCATTAACGCGGGCGTAGGTCGAGAGGGAATTGATGAGACCGATGTTGGGACCCTCGGGCGTCTCAATCGGGCAGATGCGACCGTAATGCGATGGATGAACGTCGCGAACTTCAAAACCGGCACGTTCGCGATTGAGACCGCCCGGCCCGAGTGCGGAAAGTCGACGCTTGTGCGTGACCTCGGCGAGAGGGTTGATCTGATCCATGAACTGGGAGAGCTGGGAACGCGCGAAGAAATCGCGGATGACGGTCGTCAGCGCCTTCGGGTTGATCAACTTCTGCGGGGTGATCGAGTCAACGCTCTGGTCATACATCGTCATACGCTCACGCACAAGACGCTCGGTGCGGCTGAGTCCGACTCGGCATTGATTGGCGAGCAACTCGCCGACGGTGCGGACGCGACGGGAACCTAGGTGGTCGATGTCATCGACGACGCCCACGCCGCGCTTCAAGCGAACGAGATATTTCGTCGCGGCGACGATGTCGCCGGACTCCAAGATGCGCTGCTCAAGCTCGATCTTCAGACCGAGCTTTTGGTTGACCTTGTAGCGACCAACGCGGCCGAGATCGTAACGCTTCGGATCAAAGAAGAGACGCTTTAGCAAGGCCTTCGCGTTCGCGGTAGTCGGCGGCTCGCCGGGACGAAGGCGTTTGTAGATTTCCTTGAGGGCTTCTTCTTCGTTGCGGGTCGGATCTTTTTTCAGTGCACGGATGAGGGCTCCTTCGTCCACGGAAGTATCAATCACGCGCAACGTCGTGATGTCGTGTTTCTCGAACGTACGCACGATCGCCTTCGTGAGGGGCTCGAACGCGCGAGCGAGCACGACGCCCTTCTGGGCATCGATGGCGTCTTCTACAAGGACGAGCGTGGAAACGTTTTCGAGATCGAGGGCCTTAGAGACCTTCAGATCCTTGATGTCGTAAAAAAGATTCAACAGATCTATGTCCGAGCTATAACCGATAGCGCGGAGGAGCGTCGTGATGAGGAACTTGCGACGGCGACGGCGGCGATCGAGATAAACGTAAAGCAAATCGTTATTGTCGAACTGAACTTCGAGCCACGTTCCGCGGTCGGGAATGATGCGGAAAGAATGGAGCGGTTTACCGTTCGGATGCGGCGTAACTTCGAACGCGATACCCGGAGAACGGTGGAGCTGCGAAACCACTACGCGCTCGGCACCGTTAATGATAAAGGATCCACGCTCGGTCACCATGGGGATTTCGCCCATGTAAATATCCTCGTCCTTGATGAAGTCTTCTTCGCGCAAGCGGAGCTTCACGTAGAGCGGCACAGAATAAGTAATCCCCTCGCGGAGGCACTCCAACTCGTTACTCTTGGCGTCACCAAGATTATATGAAACGTACTCGAGCGTAAGGCGCTCGTCGTAGCTGAGAATCGGAAACACCTCACGGAAAACGGCCTCAAGGCCCTGCGGCTTGCGCTGCTTTTCGGGAATGCCCTTTTGCAGAAAGTCCAAGTAGGACGTAATCTGAATCTCGATGAGGTTCGGCGGCTGGATGACTTCGCGGAGCTTGCCGAAGTTAATGCGTTCAGAGTGGGTGCGGTCGGCCATGGGAGTTCCCGGTGAGAGTTAGAAGGCTGAAAGGGACGGAGCGGCTTGCTGAGGGCGAGACGCTGGAGACAAACGAATGAACGGAAAGGAAAACAGCAAAGGACAGGCCATGCGGGCGCACGGCCTGTCCCGTAATAAACGGAAGATGTGCGAGTGAAATCGCCAAGCTTCGCGGTAGACTTACTTGAGCTCGACTTGGGCGCCGGCGGCCTCGAGCTTCTTCTTGATTTCCTCGGCCTCAGCCTTGGGAGCGTTCTCCTTGACGGGCTTCGGTGCTGCTTCGACGAGATCCTTGGCTTCCTTGAGGCCCAAGCCAGTGATGGCACGGACTTCCTTGATGACGCCGATCTTGTTCGCGCCTGCGGCTTTCAGGATAACGGAGAACTCGGTCTGAGCCTCAGCCGCAGGAGCGGCAGCGGCAGCGCCACCGGCAGCAGCCGGAGCGGCGGCAGCGGCGGCAGATACGCCCCACTTGCCTTCGAGATCTTTGACGAGGCTTGCGAGATCGAGAATGGTCTGCGCGGACAGCCAATCGATAACTTGGTCTTTGGTAATGTTGCTCATGTTGACTTTTCCTTGGGCCGACTAGCGGTTTCGAAGAGTGAAACGCGTTTAAGAGACGTATCCCCTAGCCTGCCACAATGGATATTGAGATCCCGGCTCACGCCGGGAAAATGGATGGGATTGATTGATGCGGGCTTAGGCGGCCGGAGCAGCGGGCTGCTCCTTCTTGACCTTGGCGTCGAGGAGGCGGACGAAGGACGCCGCGTTCTGCGTGAACAGACCAAGCAGTTGCGAACGCAGTGCCTCGAACGAGGGTAGGTCGGCGATCTTGGCGAGGTCGGCAGCGCTAACGAGCTTCTTGTCGATCACGCCGATCTTCACTTCCAGCTTCTGCTTTTCCCCGAAATACTTCTTCAGGATTTTCGCGACTCCAGCGGAGTTATTCCCACCCACGATGACGGCAGTTGGTCCCGTCAACGCGCTCTCGAAATCGGGTAGACCCATGGTCTTGGCCGCAACGCGGAGAGAGCTGTTTTTAACAACGTGGAACTCGGCCTTTTCGGCCTCGAGTCGCTTGCGCAAATCGGCGGCGTCGGCGACGGTCACCTTAGAGAAATTGGTGAGGATGACGTAGTCGGACTTCTTGAGATGGGTCTCGACCTCTTTGATCAGGTAATTTTTTTCGGCTCTCATGGTCGTGAATCCTTTTAGTATTTGCTGAACTCAGTGGACGAGATGCGAATGCCGGGGCTCATGCTGGATGAGAGGGCGATCGTCTTGATAAATTGCCCACCCTTGAAAGAGGCTGGCTTGGCTTTACCCACGGCTTCCAAAACGACCTGCGCGTTTTCAAGGATCTGCGCGGTCGTAAAAGAGCGCTTGCCAACCCCGATGCCGATGTTGGCGGATTTGTCCATTTTGAACTCCACGCGTCCGGCCTTGACGGCCTTAATACCGGCTGGAATATCGTCTGTCACCGTACCCGACTTCGGATTGGGCATGAGGCCCTTAGGGCCGAGAACACGAGCGAGCGTGCGGACTTGCTTCATCGCTTCGGTCGTCGCGATCGCGACGTCGAAATCGAGCCAGCCCTCGTTGATTTTCTGCATCATGTCGGCGAGACCGGCATGGTCGGCGCCAGCAGCGAGCGCCTTCGCTGTGTCGTCGGTGAAGACCAACACGCGTACCTTTTTACCAGAACCATTCGGGAGCGGTGTGGTACCGCGCACGTTCTGGTCGCCTGACGTCGCATCGACGCCGAGACGAAAGGAAAACTCGACGGTCTCGTCGAATTTAGCCTTCGGGAATTTGGCAAGGATTTCGATCGCTTCTTTAAGCGGATAATCCTTAGTGAGATCAGCGACTTTTACGGCGCTGTTGTAGCGTTTACTATGGGCTTTAGGCATGTTGACTCCTTGCGGTTCTAACGTCCGTGAGGACTCCCGCGGCGAGTGTTATTTTAGTGCGGACAAAAATTAACCGACGACTTCGATACCCATATTGCGGGCGGTTCCGGCGATGATCTTAATACCGGCGGCCTCATCCTTGGCATTCATGTCGGCCTTCTTCAGCTTCCAGATTTCAGCGAGCTGCTTGGTCGTGACCTTACCAACCTTGTCTTGGTTGGGCTTGGCCGAACCGCTGGCAATATTTGCTGCTTTCTTCAGGAGGACGCTCGCCGGGGGCGACTTGAGAATGAAAGTGAAGCTCTTGTCAGTAAACACCGTGATGACCACCGGCAAGATCATCCCGTTTTGGTCCTTAGTGCGGGCGTTAAAGTCCTTACAGAACGCCATGATGTTGACGCCTTGCGCGCCCAGGGCGGGACCGACCGGGGGCGCGGGATTCGCGGCGCCGGCGGGCAATTGGAGGCGGATGTAACCTTGGATCTTCTTGGCCATGTGAGTAAGGGTGACGGATGTTTAGTGAGAGAGGATGCGGAGGGCGGCAGACACGCAGATACGTGGCGTCACTCAGTGAGGCGTTGCACCTGCCAATATTCGAGCTCGACCGGGGTAAATCGGCCGAAAATAGACACAGAGACCTTCAGCTTACCACGGTCTGGATCGATCTCGTCGATCCGGCCGGTGAGTGAAGCAAACGCACCGTCGGTAATTTTGACTTCTTCACCAACGAGGTACTGGACCTTCGGAACTTCCTTACCGTTGGCAGCCTCGATGCGAGAACGAATTTCATCGATTTCGGACTGACGAAGAGCAGCCGGGCGATCACCGCCCACGAAACCGATCACGCCAGCGACTTCCTTTACAAAATACCACGGTTTATTGATAACCTTCTGGTCCTCGCCATAGAGGCACATTTGAATAAAGACGTAGCCCGGGTAAAGTTTGCGAACTTTGGTGGATTTTTTACCGTTCTTGACCTCCGAAACGACTTCAGTCGGAAGGAGAACTTCGAAAATAGAATCTTCGAGTTCCTCGGCCTTTTTAAATTTCTCGATATAATGCTTCACCTTGTTCTCCTGGCCGGAAAGCGTGTGAAGGGCGAACCACTGAGCGCTGGCGGGCGCGGTCGTTTGAGTGGGCATGGGAGAACAGGACCGAGGTTAGCTGACCCAATCCGTGAAAAGGATCACGACTTGAGTGAGCGAAAAATCGCTGATAGCGGTAAAAACGCCGAGGATAACCGCGGCGAAAACAACCACGATGGTGGAGTCACGCAATTCTATGCGGGAGGGCCAGGTAGCTTTTTGAAGCTCACCGACCATTTCTCCGAGGAAGATGCGGGTGCTGCGAAACGGATTTTTCATGAACGAAATTTGGCAGGCGCGGAGGGAATCGAACCCCCAACCAACGGTTTTGGAGACCGCTACTCTACCAATTGAGCTACACGCCTGTAATGGGCTTACTTAGACGACGCAGCCGAGGCCCCAGTTTGAGGCCTCGGCGGTGTCGAGTTTAGAGGGTTGAGCGACAGCTTACTCGATGATCTCGGAGACGCGACCGGCACCGATCGTGCGGCCACCTTCACGAATAGCGAATTTCTGGGTCTTCTCCATGGCGATCGGAACAATGAGGTCGATCTCCACGGCGATGTTGTCACCAGGCATGATCATCTCGACGCCCTTGGGCAGATTAACGATACCGGTTACATCGGTGGTGCGGAAGTAGAACTGAGGGCGGTAGCCGTTGAAGAAAGGCGTGTGGCGGCCTCCTTCATCCTTCGAGAGAACGTAGATTTCGGCCTTGGCCTTCTTATGCGGCAAAATGCTCTTCGGCGCAGCAAGCACTTGGCCACGTTGGATGCCGTCCTTGTCGATACCGCGGAGCAAAATACCGACGTTGTCACCGGCTTGGCCGCTATCGAGCAGCTTGCGGAACATTTCGATACCCGTGACCACGGAGACCACCGTGTCTTTCAACCCGACGATCTCGACGGCCTCGTTGACCTTAACGATACCACGCTCGATACGGCCGGTCGCGACGGTCCCGCGGCCAGTGATCGAGAAAACGTCTTCGACCGACATCAGGAAGGGCTTGTCCATCTCGCGAACCGGTTCTGCGATCTCGTTATCGATGGCATCCATGAGTTCACCGATAGCTTTTTCTCCTTCAGGGGTTCCTTCAAGAGCTGCAGTAGCAGAGCCACGGACGATCTTGGCGTTCTTGCCGTCAAATTGATACTTGGTGAGAAGATCGCGGATCTCTTCCTCCACGAGTTCGAGCAAATCAGGGTCATCGATCAGGTCGACTTTGTTCAAAAAGACAACCAGTTTTGGCACGCCGACTTGGCGGGCAAGCAAAACGTGCTCTTTGGTCTGGGGCATTGGACCGTCAGCTGCGGAAACGACCAAAATAGCGCCGTCCATTTGGGCAGCACCGGTGATCATATTTTTGACGAAGTCGGCGTGGCCGGGGCAGTCCACATGCGCGTAGTGACGCTTAGCGGTCTCATATTCGACGTGCGCAACGGCAATCGTCACCGTCTTGGTAGCATCACGGACAGTTCCGCCTTTTGCGATATCCGAATAGGCCTTGACCTCGGCCAAGCCCTTACGGGCTTGCACCGCCAAGATCGAGGCGGTCGTGGTCGTCTTGCCATGGTCAATGTGGCCAATCGTGCCGACGTTGACGTGTGGTTTGGTGCGTTCGAATGAGGCTTTAGCCATGTGCTTGTGAGACGTTGGAGACGTTAATACTTATGGTGTGGATGATGAAAGATGACTTCATGTTTAGCGTCGAGAAGCCTGGGCGACGTTGGTAATTTGGCACTGGAGCCCAGAACGGGATTCGAACCCGTGACCTCGTCCTTACCAAGGACGTGCTCTGCCAACTGAGCTATCTGGGCAGACTAAGGGAGTGCCAAAAAACGAAAAGAGCGTGGGAACTTGCAACCCTGATTTCGCACCGTCAACAGCAAATTCCAACATTTCTCCGAAATCTCTATGGTCCGACGTAAATCCGATAAAAACCGGGCCCAATGCGCGAACCGAATCGCAGTGTCCGAATTAAATAATTTGAAAAAAAACTATCCACTTCTTCGAGACCTGAACGGCTCGTTACAACGAGTGGTCCGATCAGTCCCGATACATCCACCGCAGCCATAAATTCGACCGGCTGCCATGGGCCCGACACCGGCGGAAGCTCAAGAATGGCCTGCGCCAGAACCGAACGACCACTGGCGGCTGCCACGATCTCCAAGAATCCGCCCCGGAGAGGCGGGATCGGCACGGGTTGATCCGTCCGACCTAAGCCACTCAGCGCCGACACCGATGTTTCGACCACCACGGCCTCAGCCGCGCCGGTCGGTATGGCGATTGGCGCAGGCAAGCCCAGTTTGAGCTCATTTTCCGCGAAACTGTGCCTCGGTGTGTCGTAACCCTGAAACATCCCCCCGGCCTCGCGGCGCGGGAGTTCACGCTGAGTCGCGTTCCACCGCGTCGGTAGGAACAGCGCCGTCGGGTCCAGCAAAATCGACTCTTCGGTCACCACCTGGTCTTTGTCATTGACCAACGTCACGCTGCGCTTGACGCCGGACTTTTCAGCCGGACGACGCACTGCCGGGGGTTCGCGAAACAACATCAACACCGCACCAGCGACGACCGCGGTCCCCCCAAACGCGATCGCCCAACGCTTCTGAGTCGCTCTTGGCGTGGCCATCAGATTAACGGCCGCCTACCGACGGTGTCGTGGGATCTTGCGCCCCCATTTGCACATGCACGAAACCCGCAGCGTGGGCCGCGCTGGCAATCTCCGTGAAATCGGCTGCGGGCACGCCAGCCCCGATGAGGACCAACAACGAAGCTTGCTTGGTTTTTTTCGCTTCGCGCTCCAACCACCCACGCAGTTGCTTCGTGTTGATCGCACCTTCGCCCGTAGCGAAGATGAGATCCGACCGCACCACGCTGATGCGATGGGTCGTGATTGCTGCTCCAGCCAACGCGCCCGGCATGGTCGGCAGTCGGAACGTGATCCCCAGTCCGGGCGCGAGCACAAATTTAGACCCAAACAACGAAAAAAATAACACAATCAATCCGCCGTTGATGTAGAACAGCCAATCGAAGCTCCGCGGTTCAGGACGTAATCGAGACGCGAGTTCGAGCGGACGTGTGATCATTGGCCCACCCCCGGCGTGCCCACTTCACCGGACTTCACCACGCGATACTCGGTTAGCAGGAATTTCATGATCTCGTTGCCTGACCACTCGACATCTCGCACGACGGCGCGGACTCGGCCGCTCAAAAAATGGTGGGCCAAATGCGCCGGAATCGCGAGCATCAGACTGCCCGCTGCCGCGAGCAGCGCCTGCCACATCCCCGCTGAAAGCGCCCCGGCGGTCGCATAGTTCCCACCTTGCTCGAACGCCAAAAACGTCGTGACCATCCCGAGCATGGTGCCCAACAGACCCACCAACGGCGCAACCTGCGCAATCGCGGCAATCGAGCCTAACCTGCGCTCCAAGGCCGGAAGTTCAATCACCGCCGCCTCTTGCACGTGAAAACGCATGGATTCAGCGCTGTCATCCGAGTGTAGCAACGCCGCCTTCACGACCGCAGCGACCGGCCCCGGCGTCTCTTCGCATACCGTGAGGGCCTCGACGAGACGGCGCTTCGCGAGGATATTCTTGATACCATCGATGAACGCCTTCGCCTTGATCTGCCCTCGGTGGAGATAAAGCGTTCGCTCGATGCCGAGCAGGAGCGCGAACCCGCCGAGCATCAGCAGCACCCACATCATCGGACCACCCTTGGCAAACAGACTTGGATCAAGAACAGACATCGTAAAGTGAAGTTAGAGGGGGTTCATCGCTTAGGGTAAATCCGAAATCCTGCGGACGCTCACGGCTTGGCTTCCGGCACCCCGAACCGCGCCAGCTTCGACTTGGCCAGCGTCTCACCCCAGCCTAATTTTGATTTCAACAGCAACAGCCATGCTTCCTTGGCTTCCTCGAGCCGCTCTTGCTGCTCAAAGACCTCGCCTAAACGATAGAGTGTCCGCGCCATCCAGTAACGCCCTTTTGCCTGAAGCTCAGTCGCGCGTTTTCCATCCACGAGAAATGTATCCACAACGTCCTGCCACCAGACTTCCAGTGCCTTGGCCCGGTTCTCCCGGCGAACCCAAAGTTCTCCGAGATTGTAACCCGCCTCCACCCGCACATCCACAGGCGCGTCCACGCGATCGCGCAGGTGCTCGAACAACGTCCGCGCGCTATTAAAATGCGACGCATCACCCGACGACTGGGCATTGTGGCAGGCCGCCAACGCCAACTGCGCCAAAATTAAATTTTCCTGCGACGCGGGCTTGTTCAGCAAGTCTTCGTAGGCACGCTGCGCCGCCGGCAGATCGTTCAGGTTGCGCAACAAATCTCCCTGCTTCAGCCGCGCCGAGAAGACCAAGTCGCTCTGCGGATATTTTCTCACGAGATCTTCGATGAGTCGATTCGCCTCCTTGTAATTGGCGTCCTGGCCGCGGCGCTCCGCTTGCAACGCCGCTTGGTAAAGCGCGTAGGGCGCGAGTTCATTCTGAGGAAAATCATCCGCCAGCCGCGTCAGTAGCTTTTGGGCGTCGACGGTTTTTTCCTGCGCGGCCAAATGCCCAGCCTCGATCAAGTAGGACTGCACGGCCGCGTCCGACTTTTCAAACCGGGGATCTTCCCGCAGCTTCTTAAGCGTCTCCAGCGCCGCCGCCTCGCGGCCGAGAGCGAAGTTTGCCTCGGCCTTGGCCAAGGTGCCCGTGCTGGCAATTTCGTTGCGAAGTTTTTCGTCCAGCCCGGCGAGCAGTCCAGTCAGGTCGTCCGCCAGCTTCAGCGTACGCTCTGGTTCGCCGGCGTCCAACGCCAGCCGGGCCTGCAACCACGCCATCCGCGCGCGCAACTCCGCCGGCAATCCCGACCCCGTCTGCGCCGCGCCATCATCACGTTTTTCATCGAGCAATGCGTTCACTCGCGCATACGCCCGCTTGACGCCCGCCGCTCCCTGCACTTGCAACGCGCGGGCGAGGTTCCATTCCGCGCGCCAGCGGTTCTCCAAGTCAAATGCCGGATCACGTCCCAATTCGTCGAGCAACGGCTGCGCCGCATCCGTGGAGCCCGCCTTGATCTCCGATAATACCCGCTGAAACATCAAATCTCCGGCGCGCACGCCTTCCGGCCGCTCGCGCAACGCTGCTGCATAGGCGTCCGCCGCGTTTCGAAAATCACCGGCGTCACCCGCACTCCCCGCGCGAAACCAAGCCTCCGCCTCGAGCAATACCAACTCAGCGCGCGCCTGCGCTGCCCCCACCGCGCCGCCCGCCTGCGTCCCAGGCGCAAGTTCCAACCCCGCCTTCCGCGCGTTATCCGCCGCCGCGCGATAGCGCCGCTGTTCCCACGCCGACGCCGTCAACACCCCCAACGCGTGTACCCGAAACGGCGAACCCGGATACTCGTCCAAAAGCCGGCGGCCATCACGCTCTGCCGGTGCATAGTCCTTTTCTGCGAGGGCCACTTGCGCCCGAAACAACAACAAACTCTCCAGCACCGGATGTTTCGTCGGCGCATCAATCAGCCGGTTGAGTTCCGCCCGAAACACCCCTCGCTCCACCTGATCCTGCGAGGACCGCGCGAGCAATTGCAGCGCCACCCGCTGCCGCTCCGGGTCGCTCCCAGTTCCGATCAACTGGTTTAGCGCCAACCGCCCCACCCCGCCCGGTCCCTTGTCCCCAATGAGCCCCAGCACCAGACGGAACCGATCCGCTTGCGCACGCTCTTGCGGCAGGAGCGTCAGCATCACCTGCTGCAAAAAGCTCGTTGCCTCCGCCGTCCGGCCCGCCTGATGGAGATAGACCGCGAGGGTCTCGGCAAATCCGTAACCGACCGCTCTCCCTTTGTTGTTTTCGTAATTCTGCCGCGCCACTCGCTGCGCCGCCTCACTCGGATTGCCGACCCCGAGGCGCACCTGCTCGGCCGCCAGTTTAAACCGCGCCCGCGCCATTTCATTCGTCGCGGCCTGTTCCGCCCGGACGTAGTAATCATTCGCTTTTGTCATGTCTTGGACGGGCGCCAAATCGAACAAGGCCCCCTGCAAGAACGACGCCCACGCCCGGTCCGACGGCGACAATTCCTCCAGCTTCGTCGCCGCCAACTCCGCCCGCGCGACGTCCATTTTTCTCAACTGCATCGCCGCGAGCCCCGCGCGCAAATGCCACGCGGCCCCGCGCAAGCCCCCTCCTCCCCACAACACTTTTTCCGCTTCCGCCGGCTGTCCGTCATCGAGCAACACCGTGGCCAAAGCCAGGTTCAGCGCCGGGCGATCGGCTCCCGGCAACTCCAGCAACTGCCGGTAAATCCCGGCCGCCACCGAGGGGAAACCCAGCTCTTGCGCACGTTGCGCGGTGGCCAGCGTCACAGCGCTGGTCGCCGGCGAGACCGGAGTTCCCGCCGCCGAACCCGTCAGCGGTGCCCGTGCAGTGAGCGCGTCTTGCGCGCGCACCGCCACCAACAGCCCGAGGCAAGACGACACGAATAGAAGGATAAATTTCCTGAGTCTCATGGATGGGCGCTGGTTCGCAGCCACGTTGGGTCGCACCGTGGAAACAATCAACCGCCTTGTAACGAGTTCCGTCTCGCCCCTAAACGTTCCCCGCGCACAGTCCCCCGGTTTCAATCAATCCAATCGCTCCCATGACCACCGCACTCATTGCCCTCGGCGTCCTGCTTGCCATCGTTCTCGTGCTCGGCCTCTGGGTCGCCGGCATCTACAACAAACTCGTCGAACTCCGTAACCGTTTCAAAAACGCGTTCGCCCAAATCGACGTCCAACTGAAGCGTCGCTACGATCTCATCCCCAATCTCGTCGAGGTCGCCAAGGGCTACATGAAGCACGAGAGCAGCACACTCGAGGCCGTTATCAAAGCCCGCAATATCGCCCTCGCCGCGTCGCAGGGGGCCGCCGCCAATCCCGCGGACGCCAACGCCATGAAGGGCCTCATGTCCGCCGAGGCCGGGCTCGGCGGCGCTCTCAGCCGCCTCATGGTCGTCTCCGAACAGTATCCAGATCTCAAGGCCAACGCCAACATGCTCCAGCTCACCGAGGAGCTGACCTCGACGGAGAACAAAGTCTCCTTCGCCCGCCAAGCCTACAACGACAGCGTCCAGTTCTATAATACCGCTCGCGAAATTTTCCCGAACGTGATTTTCGCCGGCATGTTCGGCTTCCTCCCCGCCGAGCTCTTCAAGATCGACGACCCCTCCGAGCGCAACGCGCCGAAGGTGCAGTTTTAACCGAACAAAAATCCTCGAGGTCGGGCGCCGTGAAGCGTCTCTGCCCCGCGTTTAAACGCATGCTCGATGATAGGAAGCGCGAACGCTGCGGTTATCGTGATAGCGTGATTCCCAACAGCCTTCAGTTCAGCCCGGCTGAGAAATCCAAACTCGATGCCGACTGAAGATTCCGGGACGATGAACACGCAAAGAAAAAAAACGCTCCGCTCGTTGGACGGCCGGACGCCGATAGCGCCTCCTTACTCTCAGCTCCTCGTCTCCCGCTGCGGACACTCCCCCGCCTTAAGGTCTTCTTGCCTGCGCTTCGCGCCCGGAATGTGACCCACTTCACCTGATGGATTTCTTCGAAGCCCAAGCCCGCGCCAAAAAGAGCACTTCGCGTCTCGTCGCGCTCTTCGCACTCGCCGTCCTCGGGACCGTGCTGGGCGGCTATGGCGCGGCCGTCTTCGCCCTTCGCCAGACTCACGACGACAACCCGCGCCGCTCGAGCCGCAGCGCTCAACGCTCGACCCTCAACGCTCCACTCCCCAGCTGGTGGCAGCCCCAGCTCTTCCTCGGCGTCTCCTCCCTCACCCTCGCCGTCGTGGGCCTCGCCTCGCTCTATAAATGGAGCGAGTTCTCCGCCGGCGGCTCTGCCGTGGCTGAAAGCGTCGGCGGTCGCCGCGTCGATCCCCACACCACCGACACCATCGAACGCCGCCTCCTCAACGTCGTCGAAGAAATGGCCATCGCGTCTGGCGTCCCCGTGCCCGCCGTCTACATCATGGACGAGGAGCCCGCCATCAACGCATTCGCCGCCGGCCTCAACACCAGCGACGCCGTCGTCGCCGTCACTCGCGGCACCCTCGAAAAACTCTCACGCGAAGAACTCCAGGGCGTCGTAGGCCACGAGTTCAGCCACATCCTCAATGGCGACATGCGCCTCAACATGCGCCTCACCGCGCTGGTATTCGGCATTCTGTTCCTCGGTCTCGCCGGCCGCGGCATCCTGTGGACCCTCCGCTTCCAAAGCCTCGGCGGCTCCCGCGACCGCGAGGGCAAGAATTCCGGCGGCATGCTCATCGCGATCGGGTTCGTCGGTCTCGCCCTCCTCATCCTCGGCTACGTGGGCTACTTCTTCGGCCGCCTCATTCAGGCCGCCGTGTCACGACAACGCGAATACCTCGCCGACGCCTCCGCCGTCCAATTCACGCGCAACCCCGGTGGCCTCAGCGGCGCATTGAAAAAAATCGGCGGCTTCACTCTTGGTTCCTCCATCCAGTCCAACCAGAGCGGTGCCATCGGCCACTTCTTTTTCGCCCAAGGCTTCCGCTCCCACTTCGGCGGCCTCTGGGCCACCCACCCTCCCCTCGACGAACGCATCCGCGCCATCGATCCCCAATTCGACGGCCAGATGTCTGCCCCACCCGAAGTCGTCGACTTCGCCCGCGATTCTTTCGTCACCGCCGGCCTCGCCCCCGCGCAACCCTCGCGCACCTCCCACCTCGCCCACCCGCCCGCTACACCCGCCGCCGCCGCCATCGCCGCCGTCGGCACCCTCACATCCGACCAAATCTCCAACGCCCAACTCCTGCTCGACTCCACTCCGGCCCGCCTCCGCGCCGCCACCCAAACCCCCGCAGAAGCCCAAGTACTCCTCTACGGACTCCTCCTCGATGAGGATCCCGCGACGCGCGCCCGCCAACGCAGCCTCGTGGCGAGCCGCTCCGGGGGCGACGCCCTGCGCACCCTCGACGAGCTCACACCGTCCTTGGCCGCGCTCGGCCTCGCGCACAAACTCCCACTCCTGCAGCTCGCGCTCCCCGCCCTTCGCCAGCTCCCGCCCACCGCCCTGGACCCATTCCTCGCTACCCTCGACGAACTCATCCACGTCGACGGCCGCGTGACCGCCTTTGAGTTCGCGTTGCAAAAACTTCTCATCCGCACGCTCGCCCTCGGCCGCACGCCCGGCGATGCCGTCGTGGAGATCTATTCCTTCAACGCCGTCGTCGACGAAATTTCCATCGTGCTTTCCGCGATGGCTCACACCTCCGACAACCATGCCGTTGCCGCCGCCGAGGCCTTCGCCAGCGGTGCCGCCCACATCACACTCATCGCCCACCAGCTCACGCTGCGTGACCCCATCGACTGCGACGTGGGCCCGCTCGACCCTGCCCTCGACACACTCGCCACCGCGAGCCTCGCCATCCGCCAACGTACGATTTTCGCCTGCGCTCACATCGCCGGGGCCGATGGCCAAATCCTCATCGCCGAAGCCGAACTCCTCCGCGCCATCGCCGCGTCCCTCGACGTGCCGATGCCCCCTCTTATCATCGCCCCGAGGTAATTCCGCGGCCTGCTTTACACGTCCTCTAGCTGACCGCTTAAAGCCGAGCGCGAGCACGACGGCCTCGCCGTAAACGCGCCCAACGTTTTCACTCGACGGCACCTCCATAGTCCCCGCCAGAAGGTCTGGGCCCATTCTTCGTCACGCCCGAGTGGACCTACCAATCAAAAGACTCCGGCGAAGACCACCATGCCTCCCTCGGCTACGCCCTCAGCCAAGACGGCTGCAGCGGCGCCCCTTTCGGCGTCGGCTGGCGTTCACCCAAACGCCGCTGGGAAGTCACCGTGCAAGCGACAATCTCTGCGACGAGCAATCCCTGATCGACGCCGGCAACACCCGAGGCTCCTGCGACATCCCCGACGTTTCGGCGTGCAAGCGACCGTGCGTGCGTAATCTCGGCAGCGATTTTTCCGCACGTCATTAAAATCAGAATACGAAACCACTTCGAACCGGTCATTCCTTTTCACCGTTGCCGTTGCCCGGTTAAACGCACCGTCGACCGCGTCGTGACGTCCAAGTCCGACCAGCGCCCGCGAGCGAACGACCGACATCGCCGGCCGAAAGCCCATCAGCCTGCCATCAGCAACCCTAGAGATCACCCAGCTGCGGTCGCAGCACGATCTCTTCGACGACGGTATTTCGAGTCAGCCGATAAACATCCAAAAACGCCCGCGCCACATCCGCCGCCGGCATGATTCGCGCGGGCTTCACGCCGCTCGCGCTCCACGACGGCGACCACGTCGCGCCCGGGTGCACGCAACACACGCGCACCCCCTTGTCTTGGGTCTCCACACGCAAAACTTTCGCCAGTCCAGTCACCCCAAACTTCGCCGCGCAATACGCCGCGCTGAGCGGATACGCCTCGAGCCCCGCGATCGAGCTCATGAAAAACACGTCGCCGCTCTTTCGTTTCACCATCGCGGGCACGAACGCCCGCGTCACCAAAAACGCGCTCCGCAGATTCACCGCCACCATCCGGTCGAAATCAGCCACGCTGCTCTCCAGAAACGGCGCCATCGCAAAAGCCCCCGCATTATTGATCAACACGTCCACCGTCCCGAACCGCTTCGTCACCGCCGCGCTCAGCGTCGCGACCGCCGCTTCGTCGCTCACATCGCAACCGAAAACCGCCACTGCCGACGCCCCGCCGCTCGCCACTTTCCCGCACGCCCGCGCCACCGCCTGCAGCTTCGTTTCATTCCGCGCCACCAGCGCGAGCCGCACGCCACGCACTTCCTTCGCAAACACCTTGGCGATCGCCTCGCCAATTCCTTGCGACGCGCCGGTAATCAGAACGACAGGTGTTTTCATAAAGTTCTTCCGTGTGTCCGTGTGCCTGCTGCCGCGCCTTCAGCACACCAACGACCCAAACTCCATGAAGTCGGCCGTCATCCCGCCGTTCACGCCTTTCACAATCACACTCACCGCATCGTGAGAGTGCAGCGACTCGAGGTGCGAGCACGCCACCTGAAAATCGGCGATGCGTTTGTCGCCCGCCAATTCGCGGTAAAGCAGCCGGGCCGCGTCCTCGACGAATTTGATATTGGCGCCGTTCAGCTCGGCGAACGCCTGCTCGTCTTCGCGTTTTACCATCACCTGCGTCTCCGTCTTGAGCGCATTCGCGCAGTGTCGCTGCAAATCCTCGATCGTCACACTGCGACCGGCCGCGAGCTCCACGCGCACGCGCGCCTTGGAACGTTGGGCATGCGGCGTGGCATAAACGCCGCGCGTCTGCCGCGCGTGCTCCGCCAGCTCCGCGCTGCACGGACACGTGGACGAGTAGACAAAATCAAACTCGATCACGCGGCGGAATTTCCCGTCGCCATCCATCGTGGCCTCGAATGCGACGCGATAGTACTGCCAGCCCACCAATCCGCTCCGCAGGCTGGGTTGCAGCATCGGATAGGAAAAAGCCAAACGGATGCGCGCGTTGAACGAATCGATCTTGCGTTGATACTTCAGCAACAACTTCCGCAGCACTTCGAACGTGAAGACCTCGTCCTCATGTTCATAAAACGAACGCATGATGCGCCCCATATTGATTCCCTTCAGGCCCGCCTGCAGCGACACCGTGCCCGTCACGCTCGTCTCCAGCGTGTGGAGTTTTCCGTTCGCCGTGCAGAATTTCAGCGGCAGTCGGAAATTCGCGCAGCCCACCTGCTGGATCGGCACGCGCGCGCCTTCCGCCGCATTCACCGCCTCCATCATGTCGGGCAACGTGGCACGATAAGCCGCATCGGATTTAAACGTCGCGTCGTGGCGGCGGTTCACGAGCGGCGGCACACCGCCAGCGGTCTCGTGCAGATACATCGGTTTCTTCTTCATGTCGTTTTTCGTGGGAGCAAACGGCCCGCCGGTTGGTGACGATAACAACCGCGCGTGGCCAAGTTTAGCGGCTAAAAATCTTAGGCGGGGCGAGCCTCCGGGCCGAAAAATTCGGCGAAGTTCCGGGGCGTCTCGTACAGGCGCACGCAATGCAATTTCCCGGCCTTAATGTGCGGTTCGATTTCGTGCCAAAACGCGATCACGAGGTTTTCCGTCGACGGAATCACGTCCCGGAGAAAATCGACGTCCGTATTCAGATTCCGATGGTCGCACTTGTCGACTACGGCCACGTGCAAAATCCGCTTCAACTCACCCAAATCCACGATGTAGCCGGTCACCGGATCGGGCTGTCCGCGCAGGGTCACCTCGAGCACATAGTTATGTCCGTGCCAGTGCGGGTTGGTGCACAGGCCATATTGCCGCGTATTCCACGCTTGGCTCTTGGTCGGATTGTGCAGCCGGTGCGCCGAGTTGAAATGGACTTGCCGCGTGATGAACACGGTGCCGCTCAATGCGCGCGGTGCCTTCGCACGCGGAGAGCGTGCGGAGCGTTTTAGATTGGCGGATTTTGACGGCATGCAGGGCCAACCAGTAGCACAATAGTCTCCTCCGTCAATCGCCGTGGTCGTTCGGCGCGGGCTCGTGCGGTGGTTATGGGGTTGAGCCGCCTTTCCGATTGAATCAACCGGCGGGCCGCTTCTGACTCCGACTTTCGTTTCCGCCCCCGCGCCTCCTATGCCTATCCGCAAAGCCCTCGTCACCGCCGCCAACCCCCGCCAGCGCACGCTCCCGCTCCAAACGCTGATTGATCAACGCGGCGAGACGAAATCCGCCCTGGAGATCGTCCTCGAGGAGGCCGCCGGTGCCGGCATCGAGGAATTCTGCGTCATCGTCTGTCCCGGTGACGAAACCGCCTACGCCGAGGCCTGCGGCGCCCTCCGCTCACGGGTGCGTTTCATCGCCCAACCCACCGCGCGCGGCTACGGCCACGCCATCCTCTGCGGCCGCGACTTCGTGGGCGACCAACCGTTCCTTCACCTCGTCGGCGATCACCTCCACGTGGCCCACGGCACCACCAGTTGCGCCCGCCAACTCATCGCGGTCGCCAACACCGAAAACGCCTCCGTGTCCGCCGTGCAGCCCACGCGCGAGAGCCAACTCACCTCCTACGGTGCCATCGGTGGAAAACTCATCGGCGGCGCCCGCCCGCTCTACCAAATCGACACCGTCTTGGAGAAGCCGACGCCCACCGTCGCCGAACAACACCTCATCGTCCCCGGTTTGCGCGCGGGATTCTACCTCTGCTTCTTCGGCCTCCACGTGCTCGGCCCCGACCTGTTCGCGATCCTCGACGAACACCACGCCGCTGCCCCCGACCAACCGCTCGGTCTCTCGCCAGCGCTCCACACGCTGGCCGCACGCCATCGTTATCTAGCATTTTCCATCGCCGGCCGCCGCTACGACATCGGCGCACCCTATGGCCTGCTCCTCGCCCAGCTCGCCCTGTCGCTCTCCGGTCGCGATCGCGACCGAGTCCTCACCCAGCTCGTCGAACTCCTCGCCGTTCGCACCGACGAGTCCTGAACTTCATTTTTTCATCACGGATTTCGCGGATAAACACGGCTCAATTCAATCCACCAAGTGATGCCTGCATCGACGAGGATTGAATTCCTTTCTGTCTTCCCTGCCCTTCCGTGAACTCCGTGGTTAAACACTCCGTGCCTTCTTTTCCGCCCATGTCCTCGCCGCCACTCCGCGTCACCGACCTCATCGCATCCGCCGATGCCGCGACGCGCGACACCGCCATCGACGCATGGTGCGCGGGCCGTTCCGTCGCCGAACTCCTCGCCGATTGCACCGAGCTCGACGCCTATCGACGCCGCGAAACGAACCTTTACCAGCGCGTCCGCGCACTGTTTTTCTTCACCGCCATCCACCGCTACCACCTCCCCGCGCGCGCCGATCTCCCGCGCCTCGGCCGCGTGCCCTATGCGGGTTTCCGACACCTGCTCGAACGCCGTTTCGAAGAGGCCATCACCGTCTTCTCCACCGCCCAATCCGCCCACGGCCCGAGCGAAACCCTCTCCAGCGCCCTCGCCGCCGCGTACCACGCCCTCGCGTTTCAAACCCTCGCCGACCAAGTCCGCCGCACCGTCCGCTCCACCCGCGGCAACGCGTGGATGTTCCGCCTCGGCCACCCGCTCGACCAACCTCTGCGCGTCCGCCCCGAACTGATCGCGCGCGACGCCTCGGCCCCCGACGCACCCTACCCGCTCTTGTGCGAGCGTACCCCCGTGCGGATGGATCTCACCCACTGCGGATGGTCCGATATTTTTTTCCTCGGCATGGATTTCCCGGAGGGCGCGCGCGTCCTCAACATCTCCGTCGACCTCGGCTTGCACGGCCGCGACGCCGCACCGCGTCCACCCGTCGAGGCGTTCTTCCGCGTCATCGACGAACCCGTTATCCGCCTCGCCAGCGTTGACCTTGAAGCCACCGCCACGCTCACCACCCTCGACGACGTCTTTGATTTCGGCCGCGACTACCTTGGGCTGTTGAAAGCCGCCGTCATTGCCGCCGGCCTCGTCCCGCCCGGCATTGAACGTTCCGGCGCCAGCCTCGCCGAACTCCTCGCCACAATATTTGGCGCCGGTCGCGGTTTCGAACTCGTCAGCAGCGTCAACCGCATCCCGAAGGGCTCCCGCCTCGCCGTTTCCACTAACCTCCTCGGCGCCCTCATCGGCGTCTGCATGCGCGCCACCGGCCAGATCCGTGCGCTCGCTGGCCCGAGCGACGAAACGGAACGTCGCATCGTCGCCGCCCGCGCCATTCTCGGCGAGTGGCTCGGCGGCTCCGGCGGCGGGTGGCAAGACTCCGGCGGACTCTGGCCCGGGATCAAACTCATCGAAGGCGCGCCCGCCGTGTACGGCGATCCCGAATACGGCATCAGCCGCGGTCGTCTCCTCCCGCGCCACACCCTCCTCGGCGTTGACCGCATCTCCGCGGCCGCCCGCCAAAAACTCTCGGACTCCCTCGTGCTCGTCCACGGCGGCATGGCCCAAAACGTCGGTCCTATCCTCGAGATGGCCACCGAGAAATACCTCCTCCGCTGCGCACCCGAACTCACCGCGCGCCGCCGCGCCGTCGCCACGCTTGACGAGATCCTCGCCCTCCTGTCCGCGGGCGACATCCGCGGCCTCGGGCGCGCGCTCACCGAAAATTTCTTCGGGCCCCTCCAGACGATGATTCCGTGGGTGAGCAACCACTACACCGAGCAACTTATCGCCCGCACCCGCGAGGCGTTCGGCGAGGATTTCTGGGGTTTCTGGATGCTCGGCGGCATGTCCGGCGGCGGCATGGGTTTTATTTTCGCGCCGCATCGGCGCGTCGAGGCCCAGACCCGCCTGCTCGCAATCATGCTCGCCACGAAACACGAGCTCCAGGCCTCGCTCCCGTTCGCGATGGATCCCGTCGTCTACGATTTCGCCATCAACGAACACGGCTCCGTCGCGGCGCTGCTCTCCGGCACCGACGCCCTCCTGCCCGTCGAGTTCTATCAACTCACAGTCCCCGCTTACCTCCGCCGCGAAGCCCGCGACCTCACCGCCCGCGAACGCACCGACCTCGGCCAATTCACCCGCGCCGCCCGGACCGCACCCGCGTTCACCGCGGCCCTCCCCTCCTTGCTCGACCGCCTGCTGCCCACGTCCACCGAAGCCGCGCGCGCGAACCACACCCTCGCCGCCCTGCTCGCGCAAAACGGCTTCGACCGCAAGCAACACGAGCACATCCGCGCCGATCTCCGCGCCGGCCGCATCGGCCTCGCGATGAACCGCCTCGCCCCGTCCACGCGCATCGACGACGTCGCCACCGCCGATCTCTTCAACCTGATTACGACCGACGGGAAGAGCCCGCGCGCGCACGATGGTTTGAAATCCGCCGGCGAAGCCTCCCTCGCTCGCGGCGAATGCGCTGTCATCACCTACGCCGCTGGCGTCGGCTCGCGTTGGACGCAAGGCGCCGGCGTCGTCAAGGCCCTCCACCCGTTCGCCAGGTTCGCCGGCCAACACCGCAGCTTCGCCGACGTCCACCTCGCCAAATCCCGCCACACCGCTGCGCTTTATGGGGCTGGCGTCCCTCACGTGTTCACCACGAGTCACCTCACGCACGCGCCCATCGAGCACTCCCTCCGCACCCATTTTTCGTCAGCCCTCGACCACACCGTTTTCCTTTCCCCCGGCCGCTCCATCGGCCTCCGCCTCATTCCCGCCGTCCGCGACCTACTCTTCGCGTGGGAGGAAACCGCCCAACAAAAACTCGACGAACAAAAAGAGAAAATGCGCGACAGCGTCCGCACCGCGCTCACCCATTGGGCGCGCACCGCCGGCGAGGGCACCGACTACACGGACAATCTTCCCGGCCAATGCCTGCATCCCGTCGGTCACTGGTTCGAAATTCCGAACCTCCTGAAAAACGGCACGCTCGCCCGCCTCCTCGCCGCCCGCCCGCAGCTCCGCACGCTCCTCGTCCATAATATTGATACGCTGGGCGCTACCCTCGATCCCACGCTCGTTGGCTGGTTCCAAGCCTCGGGCGCCACCCTCGGCTGGGAAGTCATCCCCCGTCGGATCGAAGACCACGGCGGCGGCCTCGCCCGCGTCGACGGCCGCATACGCCTCATCGAAGGCCTCGCCCTCCCGCGCGAGTCCGACGAATTCAATCTTACCTACTACAACACGAACTCCTGCTGGATCGACATCGATCGCCTGCTCACCCTCTTCGGACTCACGCGCGCCGAACTCGCCGACTCCGTCCGCACCACTGCCGCCGTCCGCACCATGGCTGCCCGCGTCCCCACCTACGTTACGCTCAAGGACGTCAAGAAACGCTGGGGCCACGGCCAGGAGGACGTCTATCCCGTTGCCCAATTCGAGAAACTTTGGGGCGACATGACCGGCCTCGCCGAGTGCGCCAACGTCTTCGCCGCCGTCCCCCGCGCCCGCGGCCAACAACTCAAAGACCAGGCCCAGCTCGACAGCTGGGCCCGCGACGGCTCCGCCGCCGGCATCGCCGCCCTCTGCCAGTGGTAGGGACGCCGCTGCGAGCCGGCCGCCACTCGCGTCTACCTTCGGAATCCCGGCCGGCTCGGAGAGCCGTCCCTACCCCCGCGACATGTGCGCGCTTGGCCGTTGCGACGTTTTAGTTTGGCCCTACCGCCCCGCGCCCCCTCCCTTCACGTTCACCTTCACCTTCACTTTCACTCGCACCCATGCCCATGCGTTTCCGCATCCTCGGTTCCGGTAGCTCGGGCAACGCCGCGTTGCTCATCAGCGAGGGCGCGCGCGTCCTCGTCGACGCCGGCTTCTCCGCGAAAAAACTCTCCGCCCTCCTCCTCGACGCCGGCGAATCCCTCGCGCAAATCGACGCCATCTTTCTCACCCACGAACATAACGACCACGCCGCCGGTATCGACGGCCTGAAAAAGCACCCGCACATTCAGGTCTTCGCCAATCCCGCCACCAGCCGCGCCGTCCAATCCAAACTCGACGCCGCCCACCGCCCCGCTTGGCAGCTCTTCGAAACCGGCTCACGCTTCCGCTACCGTGACCTCGAGGTCACCACCTTCGCCGTCCCGCACGACGCCCAGGAACCCGTCGGCTTCCGTTTCACGACCGGCTACGCCGACGACTTGCTTTCCCCGCGCCGTTCTCTCGCCTACGTCACCGACCTTGGCCACGCCCCGCAAAACGTCCGCGAACAACTCCGCGAGTGCGACGTCGTCATCGTCGAGTCCAACCACTGCTCCGACTTGCTCGCCGCCGACACCAACCGCCCTTGGTCGCTCAAGCAGCGCATCTCCGGTCGCCATGGCCACCTCTCCAACGAGGCCACGCGCGAGCTCCTTGCCGCCATCGCGAGCCCCCGCTGGCGCCGTGTCTGCCTCACGCACCTCTCGCGCGACTGCAATTCTCCCGCCGCCGTCGAACAGGCTCTCGCCGGCGTCCGCGCCACCCTCGCCGCCTGCGAATTCTCCATCGTCGCCCCCGGCGAAGGCACGCCGTTCTACGAAGTCTAGGACCTCTGATTTACAGACGCCTCGATGCGGAGAGCGGCTTTCCGATGCTCATCGCTCAACCCGTAGCGCTCAGTGGAATGCTTGCGCGTCAATGCCCAGATCCCTTGCGCAAATTCCGCTGCCCAGCCATGCTAAACATCAGCACCGCCCCGACCACCGCCCACGGCACCATAAAATAAAAAAAGTAAGTGTAGCCGGTCTTATCCAGCAGCCGCCCCAGAATCTGCATCGCAAAGCCCGCGCCGAGGTATTGAAACGAATTGATACACCCCGAGGCAAACGCCGCCGCCTTCCGCCCACCGATGTCCATCGCCGCCGCCGGCCCGAGCAGTGAGTGCGTGGAGTTCGCCGTGAACGCCACCATGACAAACGCCACCGCGATGGCCGTCGCCCCGCTCACTCGTGACGCGATCAAAATCGTGACGATCTCGATACAATAAATCCACGCAGCCACCGGCGCACGCCGCCCGCCAAACAGGTG
>CANIJN010000008.1 GCA_947467625.1 Opitutia bacterium
AGGCTTAATACCATGTTGGTTCTATCTCGTAGGGTTAACGAATGCGTCGTGATCGGTGGTAATATCGAGGTCTTCATCTCTCGGATCGAAGGCGATCTCGTGAAGCTCGGGATCGCCGCCCCGCGCGAAATTTCCATCGTCCGCAAAGAGGTCTTAAACGATCTCGCCCGCAGTAACCGTGTCGCCGGCCTGGCCGCCGCCCCCAAGTTCACGCTACCGAAATTGGCGATGCCGGTCTTGACGCCCAAACCGGCTCCCTCCGCGACCAGCCCCACCAGCAACTAAAGCCCATCGCTTCACTCAGGTCGCCTTGCGTCAGAGGGGAGCCCGCTTGCGAGCGATCTGAGGCGGCGGAGCGCGGGAGATTTGACGGCGGCCCTGTTCACTCGCGTCATATCGCCCGCAAGCGGGCTCCTACCTCAGAAGCCTCCGAGAACCCGAGGACCACGACGATGTGCAGCGTGTCTGGGCGGCGGTAAAGCAAGTCTAAGTCGGGCAGGCTTCAGCCCGCCTTTGCCCCCAGCACGGCCCTCACGAGTGAGGGCTGAGGTCCGCTCTACTTTCGGAACACACATTCTCGCGACGGCTCGCGACCGTGGCCCGTGATCACCATTCGGTCCGCCATGATGCGAGCAGTCGCAAACGCCGTGGTCGCCGCCGTCTCGACCATGCCCCGCATCGTGACGCAGGGGACGCCGGCGTGTTCGGCGAAATTTCCCGCATGATTGTGGCCGTTGAGCCAAGCCACCACGTGCGAGTGACGTTCGATCAATTTCAAGACGGCCGGTGAATTCCACACGTTATGCTCGTTCTCCGGAGCGACCGGATGGTGCGCGAGGACGATCACTTTTCGACGATCAGTCCGCGCTGCCGTGCACATACGATCAAACCAGGCGAGTTGCGCCGCACCGATCCCGCCATTCCAAGGCTTGGCCTGCCGAACCTTTTCCGCTTCGAGCCGCTGCAACTCTGCGGCGGCAGGGATCCGCTCAGCCGAACCGGCCGCGTGCGCATAAATGCTGACGTCGTTGGTATCGAGGATCACGAAACGAAATTCACGGTGGTCGAAAAACCGGTAGCGCTGTTCCATCCCGAGCCTTCCCGGCACCTTGGCTTTCAACTCATCGAGCACGTCGAAGTCATGGTTGCCGAGCAGATGGTGCCAGCGGTGGCGACTGGCTGCGAGCGGCCGAGTGATTTCATCGAAGCTCCGCCACTCCCGATCGATCAAGTCTCCAAGGTGGGCGCAAAAATCAAGGTTACGCCCATTGAAATGCTCCACGGCTTCACCGAGTTTTTTGAGTGAGTTTCGATAGAAACGCGTCCCTTTGTCATCGATGTCGGCGAACTGCGCGTCAGCCACGAGGCCAATCTCGAATCCGGCCTGTACCGCACCCCGCAGGATCGCCGGAGCCGCGGCCGCGAGCAGGGTGGCTTTCAAAAAACCTCGGCGGTTCCACGAGTGAGTGTTCATCATTTGGCCTTCGGCAGCCAACCGTTAAAACGCATCCACGATTCGCAGTGCCGCGGCCACTCGGCCGTGGGCCCGAGCTTGGGGTCCATCCCGGCACCGTGCGGTCCCTGCGCGTAGAGATGCAACTCGATGGGTGCTTTCGCGCGGCGCATACCTTGATAGAACAGCAGGCTGTTCTCCACCGGCACCGTCGTATCCGCCGACGAATGCACGAGGAAAGTCGGCGGAGTGTCCTGCGTCGTCTGTTCGTCGACGGAGAGGTGATGCCGCGCATCGTCGGTCGGTTTTTCTCCGAGCAGCGCGCGCCGCGACGTACCGTGAGCGAAGGGGTCTTGCATCGTGATCACGGGAAACACCAGAACGAGGAAATCGGGACGTCCGCTGACCCGGTCGAGCGCCGCGCCCGTGCGCCCCTCGGGTGCTTCGAAGAGCGTGCCAGCGCTCGCGGTGAGATGTCCGCCGGCCGAGCCGCCAAGCATGCCGATGCGCTCCGGCTGCACGCCCCACTCCGCCGCGCGCGACCGCACGGTCCGGACGGCACGCAACGCATCGCGCAACGGCGCAGGATGGCCGTATTCGACATTCCGATATTTGAGCACGAAGACCGTGATCCCAAGGGAATTCAGCCAGCGTGTCATCTCGCCGCCCCTCGCACCGATCGCGACACGAATATAGCCGCCGCCGGCCGCGTAAATAACCGCCGTGCCGTTGGCCGTGCCCGCCGCCGGCGCGTAAACCGTGAGCGTCGGCCGGTGGATGTTCGTGAACCGACCGTTCCCATCGTCTTGCTCAGGACCGGCGTCGGCTTTGATCGCCGGGACACCCTCGGGCCAGAGCTCGACGACGGGCGCGGCATCCGCCGCGAAAATCGCCGTCGTCACATGAGTCACGAGCAGCGCGGAAAGAAATGCGAGGCGTGGTGTCATCGCTAAAATCAGAGCCGGTCCCACGGGAACGCGACCGTCGGCGCATTCGCATAGCGCTTCATTGTCAGCGCGAGTTTTGCGCCCGCGCCGGGTGCGAGCCGAACCGAGAAAGTCCCCGCCCCTACCCGCGTCGCCACGCCACCCTGCTCCACCGTTTCAATACGATGCTCGCCGTAACCGCCACCTTGCACGATGACCGTGCGGGTCGCGGTCGCACTGAGGTTCACGAGCGTGACGACCGTCCGGGTAGCGCTCATTTCCGAGACCAAGGCGCCCACGTCGTCGGGCACACCGGCGCGTTTCTGCTCGGGATCAAAATAACGCAGCCGCGCGTTCAGCAAGCCGCCTTCGCGACCCGGGAGCAGGGCACCCCACATCAGTTGCACGAGGGCCGAGGTCGCCGCCGGGTTTGAGTCCATCATGTTATCCGCCAACCGCTTTTCCGGCAGAGAATCATCAGCGCGAAATCGCTGCACCTTGCTCCCGATACTGGTGAGGTCACGCCGGAGCGCCGTCTCGGCGAAGTCGGCATTTTTCCCTTCCAGATAGTCCACCCATTCATTCCGACCGAGACGCGCGCGATCGTCGCCGCGCTGGGACCAATACCACGTCTCGAGCGCGCCGATGTTCCACGGCGTGCGCTGCCAGCCGTACCAACCCTTGGCACCGTACATCGTGGGATACTCTTTTTGACCGTCGACGGTGCGTGCGTGCGAGTTGACGGCGGCGGCCATCGTCCGCCAGGCGCTCACGTATTTTTGATCCCCCGTCACGAGCAACGCGTTGTTAAAACCCACGAGCGCGCGCGAAATGCGGTTACGGTTCTCCGGCCGGCCGTTGACCGGATTCACAGGACTGAAACCCCAACCATAGGCTCCACTCCACCACTTGCCCTCGGCGCCACCCACCTTGCCATCAAGGGCGACGTGGCTCGGGATCACGCCGCCGTTTTGCTGCATGCGCACGAGCCAAGCGTCCATGTAGTCGACAATCCATGTCTTGTAGCTGGCCTCGTGCGTGAGGAAGTAGGCGTTGGCCGGAAGCACCGTCGCCACCAAGTTGATGAAATGGTCGCCCACCACCTCGTGGTAGTCGCGATAGTGATCTAGAAATTCAGAAAACGTGCGCTCGCCGTGGCCGAGCTTGAAGCCCGTCAGGTCGAACGGATCGCCCACCCAATCGAGCGCGGTGGCCGGTCGTAGCATCGGGCCCTTGCTGCCATTTTGCATCGAACGAATGAGCTTCAGTTTCGTATCATAATTCGGGGCCGCCGGATCCTCGCCCATGTAGAGCCCCGCGAATCGCCGCACTCGAGTTTGATAAACGGGGAGCTTGGACATCGAGAGCCCCATGAGGTTGAAACAACGCAGTCCTTCACCGTGATGCATCCAATCGGACTGCGCGGAAAACTCCTTGAAATACATGCCGTCGCGCCCCGCCGGCACGTCGATCGTTTTCGCTTCGGAATACTGGCGGATCATTCCGTCCCAGGTTTTTGTGTAAATCCGCGCGATCTCGTCGCTCGCCCCGAGTGCATGCAGCTCAGGCCAACCTACGAAATTCTCAAACGCATCGTCGGGCCCATCGTTCGCTCCCCACCGAATGAAGCACTGCACATAGCCCCGCGCATCGTAGTATTTTTCGGCAAACTCGCGACACGCCGGCACGTTTTCCGCCAACAACTGCCGCTCCAATTTCGCCCACTCGGGTGCGACCATGGGGGTCGTGATCGCGAGCGACGTCTCCGCTGCAGTCGCGCACACAGGCACAACGGAGAACAGGATCGGGGCAAGCCAGCACGTGATATTCATAGGGTCCCAGCAATGTTTATCCCCAGCGCGACCAACGCACGGAAAATCCAGTCGGACCGTTGCGCCGTGCTTAGCCCCCGATCGCCATCGTCGCTTTGAACACCAAGAGCACGACGACGACCAGCGCGCAACACACCGCAAAGCCGCCGGCATCCGTCCGATTCCATTTCGTGAATTCCCAATCGGATTTTGGAAATAGCTTAAGGTCATCAAAGCGCGTGGGACTCGCGTAGCTCGCCTCGACGCTTTCGATATCCAACTCCGGCGTAGCCGCCACCGGGGTTTTCAGCCGCGCGTAGAACCGGGCCACTCGGTCGGGTTCGGTGCGCCGCGTCAGCAAGCTCACGCCAAAGATCAGCGAAATCGGAATCAACGCATCCACGAGGTAGCGGGTCGTCAGCAACTGCGCCGAATTAAAACCAGCCACGTCGACGCCGAGAATCTTCAACAGATAGACTTCCGTGCGAAACAGCCCTTTGCCAGTCTTCGGCGAGGCCGGATCTCGGGGATCGACGCGGACGACGCCCTCCTCAAAGAACAACGAAACCGGTTCGATGCGCCGCGTCTTCATGAAACTATCGCCGACCTGCGCGGCCCGCCCCGCGGCCACATCGGCGGCCGTCGCCACCGAGGCAACCTTGATCGTGCGCTCGCGGGTCGTTTGCGTCAGGGTTTCCGAACGCGCCAGCGACTCGATGTTGGGCACGATCCAAGGAATCACCGCGATCAACAACAACGTCGCGGCGACCTGCACCACCACCGCCGTCTGCGTCACGCGGCGCCAGAGGAAGAGCACGGTGATCGGCACACCCCAGACCAATAAAAGCACGATCATGAATTTCAAAATCGCAATGACGCTGTTCAAGTAAAGGCCGACGAGCACGCCCGCGCCGAGGAGCGCCGGCACCGCCAGTCGTGAGACCACCATGTAGTGTCGGTCCGAACGACCGGGCAGCACCGGTTCATAAAGATTTTTCACGAGTAAACCGGACAGCACGACCGACTGCGCGCCCAGCAACGCGATCTTTCCGCCCAGAATACCCGTAATCATGATACCGATGAGCCCGACGGGCAGGAGCTCGCGCGTGAGCAATCCCCACGCTTGATCCGGGTCCGCGATGCCCGGACCGAACAACGCAAAGGCGATGAGGCCGCAATACGCCCAAGCGATTGTCACAAACCGCTTGCCGAAGCCGCCCGTCACGGCGCCGAGCCGCGCGGCCTTTTCATCTTTCGCCGACCCCGCGATCGTCATGTTGGCCTGCGACCCGGCGATTCCGATAAGTTGCACCAAGAGCAGCGCACAGATCGAATACCACGTGTATTCCGAAGCAATGTCGCCGCCGAAAAGGTTGAACATCACGTCCGGCACTTTCTCGTGCAAGGCCGCCGCTCCGCCGATTCGCCACAAGCCAAACGGAATCAAAATCACTGAAATCAAAACGACCAAAATAGCCTGCACCGCATCCACCACCGCGGATGCCTTGAGTCCCCCGAGCATGATAAACACCGCCACGAGGCCCGTCGAAACGAGATAGAAAATCACCGGATTAAGATAGGAAACATACGGCTGCAATGCGCCGCGCTGGTAGTAGTCGCGGAGCGTGGAGTACCGATCCTCTGTCGCGGTGGCCAAGGTTCCGCTCTGCCGCTGCGTGCGCAGCTCGATGAACTCGTGATAGTCTTTTACCATGGCCCGCTCGGCGACCGTGTAGATCAGCGGATCTTTCACCATTAGCGGCTGGAGCGTTTTCAATGCCATCACATTTCCGCCCGCGATTACGCCCACCACCGCAATCATCAGCATGGTGACCGCATACAGGGTCGAGAGGAAGCGGCTGCCGAAACGATCCGTGAACAAATCCGCCATGGTCGTGAGCCGCACCCGGCGAAACCACACATTCATGAACCAATAGTAGGGCGTCAAAAACAGCGTGATCAGCGCGAGCCACGCCCCGCCGGCCCCTTGGCGATACACCGAACTGGCGGTCGTCGTCGCCTGACCGGGATCGGTCATATTGCCGAAGTTGAGGAAGAATTGGAGCCACCGGCCCAACGATCTCCCGCCCAGAAAGAAGTCCTTCTCGCCCTTTACGCCATGCGAGAAAATCTTTCCGATCACGAGGACCGTGATGATGTACGCGAGAATAATGGAAACATCGATCCAGTGGAGGCCGAAAAATTTCATAGGGGTTGTTCGAAGGAGCAAAAATCGCGAAACGCGGCGGAGCGAGAACTAACCAGCGCGCATCGGAAAGATACGTGGGCATTCACGACAAAATCCATTCGTGGTGCGGGCGCTCCCCCGAGCGCAAGCAAGCTCGCCGCCTACATCCGACTCTTCGGAAAAAGGTCCTCGTTCGTAGTCCCGACTTTGGGCGGAATCCGTCACACCTTCCGCCTAGAGGAGGGACTACAAACTCGAGCAATCAGGGTTTCTTCCCGTCACGGGCAAAAGTCACTTTTGCGGGTGGGGCTGACTCGTTACGGCTTTCAGCTCTCAACGGGATCGACAAGATTACGGCAGCTTGGCCTGCACGAGCTTACTCACGGCACCGAAGTCGATGAGCGCCGCGTCCGGGTGTTGCTTGAGCGCACCGATAACCTTGCCCATTTCCTTTTTCGACTGCGCGCCGGTCGACGCAATCGCGGCGACAATCAGCGCTTCGACAATCGCGGCATCGAGCCCTTTCGGAAGATATTTTGAAAGAATGAGGATTTCGCTCTCGTTCGCAGCCACCAGATCGGCGCGCCCGCCCTTCGCAAATTCTACATTGGCATCGGTGAGATTTTTCACGGCCTTGCGCATCGTCGCGATCGTCAGTGCCTCGTCGATTTCCTTGTTGGCATCCATGGCCGCTCGCTTGATCCCAGCATCGGCGGTACGCAACGCCGTCGTGGTCACGCTGTCGCGCGCTTTCATGGAAACGATAATGTCAGCTCGGAGGGTTTCGTAGGTAGTGGCCATCCCGAGAGCCTGCTCACCCGGACGGTCGTGTCGAGAATCGAGCGCTCACTCAACATTACGTTCACAGGGAAACCCCGTTTCGCGGCGTGCCGCGGCGTGCGTCCGGTGGAACGAGCGCCGTCGCAAAACCAGCGAGATTTCCCGCAGATTCGCGACACCGTAGAGTGAGGAATCGACCGAGCAAACCTGTCGCCCTTACCGCAAGCACAGCACTCATCCCGGATTCCGCAATCTGCGGGGTCCTGAATCGGTGGGAGATATTTTTGACAGCGAATGGGGATCAGCCCCCGCAACTTTATCCGCCACGTAGAGCGTGTAGGCCGCCCGCTTCGCCGTCGCGTGGACTTTGGCCGCCACCACCTCGACCTTGAATCCCGCCTTCGCCAAGCGCGCTGCGTAGGCGCGGTCAGGCGTCGCCGACCACATCACGACGCGGCCGGTCGGCTTGAGCGCGGTGTAGATCCGCTTGAGACCCGCGTCGTCGTAGAGCCGCGCATTTGCGCGGTGCACCAGGGGCGTCGGACCGTTGTCCGTATCCAGAATGATGGCATCATAGCGCGCCGCCCCCGCCCGCGCGAGCACGCCCCACACATCGCCGACATGGAGCGCGACGCGTTTGTCGCCCACGAGTGCACCGTTGAGTTTTTTCAGAAACGTGCGGTTCCACTCCACGATCGCTGGCACCAACTCAGCTACTTCGACCACCCCGTGCGGCCCCACGCCTTCGAGGGCGCTGCGCAGCGTGAAGCCCAAGCCCAGCCCACCAATCAGCACGCGAGATTTTCCGAAACGGGGAAACGTGTCCGTCGCCAGCTCGCCGATCTGCCCCTCCGAGGTCGCGACCGTTGAGTCCATCAACGCTTGCCCATTCACGCGCACGCAAAACTCGCCGTCATGCTCGTGCAGAGTGAGCCGGGCCCCGTCGGGCGTGGTGGTTTCAGCGAGCTTAAGATGCGGTTTCATACGCGGAGGTGGCGGCGCGGAGTTGTGGCGGACCGCCAACGAATTGCCAGCCCGACGTTGCACCGCGAAGCGCAGCCACTCAATTTCCGCGCATGATTCCCATGCCCTCCCGCAACGTCCTCGGCGGTCCACTCAAACCGTGCTCCACCGCCCCACTCACGGGTTTCTTCCGCAACGGCCACTGCGACACCTGTACGGATGACGAGGGGTGTCACACGGTCTGTGTGGAAGTGACAGCGGAGTTTCTCGTCTTCAGTCGCGCCTCCGGCAACGACCTCTCCACGCCCGCGCCCGACTATGATTTTCCGGGTCTCCGGCCCGGCGACCGTTGGTGCGTCTGCGCCGCGCGTTGGCTCGAATGCGTCGATGCTGGCTATGCCGCTCCGGTCTCTCTGGCGTCCACCCATGAGCGCACGCTCGAAGTGGTCCCCTTGGACATGTTGCAAAAATACGCCACCGCCTAATCCCTCGCCCGCGCCCACCATGACGCCATCGCAAAAAAACAATCCGCTTCACGGCATCACGCTGGAGACGCTGCTCACCCAACTGGTCGCCCACTACGGCTGGGAGGAACTGGGTAGCCGCATCGATATCCGCTGCTTCACCTTCGACCCGAGCATCAAATCCAGCCTGACCTTCCTCCGCAAAACCCCGTGGGCGCGCACCAAAGTGGAACATCTTTTTCTGAACACCGATTTCCCGAGCAAGCCCGCAACGACCGATCCCTCGTCACGCGCACCCTAACGTGATCCGGTGGGCTTGGCCTTCGGCTTGGCCCGGGCGGAGCGAGGAAGCAGTCGGGCGTGACAGCCCGGAGACTCGGCGGAAGTCCCGCGCGTTGTGGGCCGCTCGGATCGTTCGCCATGTTCGCCCCGCCCCAGCCCCCAAACTAACCCCGTTGGCTTGCTCGTCGGTTGAACGGTTCGCAACCCGACCCTGTTTTCATCCTTTAATCCCCTTCCCTCGCAAATCACGCTCCCTAGCAGACCACCTACCCAAACAAGTTTTGGCCACGATGGGAAGAAACAGGAGAGCATGTTCCGAGGGGTTGGTCCGACCTGTCTGCGACTTGGAAGATCTGCCTACCAATGAACTCTTCGTCATCTCTACCGACGGGTTGATTAATCGGAAGCTCCCAGCCGTGGCCGTTTCCTGAGGGGACAAGTAATCGCGGCAGCGAGCGCCGCGCGAAGCTCAGTTTCCCGACTCGAACGCACCCAAGTCCGGCGCCTGGCCCTTGAAAGGGCGTCCGACGTCCACGCCTCGGTCGATCGCATCACTGCCGGGCGCTAGATGCAGGAAGGCCACGTCAGGCAAATCGCCGTTCGGTTTCCGCGGTTTGCCGAGATCCGCTTCATCGAGACCGAGAAAATCTTCCGCGGTGATCGTCACGGGGAGCGTGAAGGCGTTGGCACTCACCTCGCTCGCCGCGGCGTCGAGCTCGGCGACTTCCACGTCCCCAGCGAACCCAAGGTTGTTTTTCAGCACATGCCCGCGGCCGGGGATCACCGTGCGATTATCCTGCGGATCTCGGCCGCGCAAATTGAAATTCGTGCGATTCTTGTAGGAGGTATTGTTGGTCCACTCGAGGCCGCCCGGGTGATGATTGGCGTAGAACCCGTTCACTTTGTTTCGCACCGCGACGCTCCCGACCACCACGTGACGGGGGATCGGATTCGGTAATTGCTCCACCCGCCGTCCGGACTCGCCGCCAGCTTTGAAACCGTTGCCGTCGCCGAGCGAGGCGAAGCTCGTCGAGTAACCGTTGTAGAACGCCCAACAATTTTCGATCCGTGCGACCTCGTCGGAATTGATGAAATCGAAACCGTCGTCGCTGTTGAACCATGCGCGGCACCCGCGAAAAATATTTCCGATGCTTCCCTTTTTTCCGTGGTAGCCAAAGCCGTCGGTGTTGCCGCCGCGCCCGCCCTCGGAGACGGAGTCGTAGTTGCGATACGCGTCGCAGTTCACCACGAGCGTGTTCGCGCCGGCGCCGATCCAAAAACCGATCGCCATGCCATCGTGCACGCTCAGGCGCTCGTAGACGTTATGACTCCCCGCGTTGTCAAAGCCGATCGACTGCGTGTGCGTCTTGATCGTCACCTGCACGCCGATGACTTCGATGCCACGGAGATGCACCCACGAAGCGTCGATGCGAAAGGCCGTTACGCGCTGCCCCGCTGGTTGCACCTGGGAATAATCGAACACCGGTTGCTCGTCGGCATAGGCCCAATAATTGATCCGTTTCTCCGCCGTGCCGCTCTTGTCGAGTAACGTCACGCAGGCATACGGCCCCACGCGTCCGGCGATCTGCGCCGCTACCATGCGATACGTGCCGCCGCGAATCAGCACGGTATCGCCCGGCTCCGCTGACTGCTGCGCGCGCTGGATCGTGGCGAAGGGGGTCGCTTGGGTGCCGAGCGCGGTGTCACTGCCGTTGGGCGCAACGAAATACTCTTTCGCGTCCATCGGCCGCAAAATCGCGAGGGCAAGAATGACGATTCGAATGAGCTGATTGCAGGGTGCGGAGTCGGTGTGCATGAAAACAGTTTACGCGCAATGGCCGGCGCCGAAAGCCCCGTCGTGTCGGACAGACCGGAGGCGCACCGATTCGCAGGGGATAGTCGCCGGCTCGAGCGAACGAGCGCCGGCGAAGAGCCCCCCACCGGCGCTTCTGCCTCGCACGGTGGCCACCCGCTCCACCCATGAAATTCTCCCTCGCCTTGCGCCGCCGCGGTTCGGTATTTCTCCCGGCTCATTTTTCACTTTTCACCGCCTTGATTACGCCTTCCGCCTCCTCTCTGCTGCCCTCCTTCGCATGACCTCCGCGCAAATCCGCCAGTCCTTCCTCGATTTCTTCGCCTCGCAGGGCCACACGATCGTCCCGTCGTCTTCCCTCCTGCCGGACTCCCCCGGACTGCTCTTCACGAACGCCGGCATGAACCAATTCGTGCCCATCTTTCTCGGCGACCGCGCTCCCGACGTTTCCAAATGGGCCGGCGTCCGCCCGTCCAAAGACACCCGCGCCGCCGACACCCAGAAATGCATTCGCGCCGGCGGCAAACACAACGACCTCGAGGACGTCGGCTTCGATACCTATCACCACACACTCTTCGAGATGCTCGGTAACTGGTCCTTCGGCGACTACTTCAAAAAGGAGTCCGTCAACTGGGGCTGGGAACTCATCACCACAGTCTGGGGCGTCCCCGCCAAACGCCTCTTCGCCACCGTCTACTCACCCGACAAATCCAAGGGCGACCCTTCCGAGTTCGACCAAGAAGCCTACGACATCTGGGCCAAAATTTTTATCGCCGCCGGGCTCGACCCCAAAATCCACATCGTCCACGGCAACAAAAAGGATAATTTCTGGATGATGGGCGACACCGGCCCCTGCGGACCGTGCTCGGAAATCCACTTTAACCTCTTGCCCGACGACGACGAAATCGAAGGCCGCAAGGGCGTGAACAGTTCCTCTCCCCGCTGCATCGAAATCTGGAATCACGTCTTCATCCAATTTAACGCCAACGCCGACGGCACCTTTTCCCCGCTCGCCGCCAAACACGTCGACACCGGCATGGGCTTCGAACGCGTCGCCGGCATTCACGCCGTCTCAAAAGGCTTCACCGATTTCACCGCCGAGCCCTCGAACTACGAAGCCGATGTCTTCGCCCCGCTCTTTGCAAGAATCACCGCCCTCTCCGGCAAAACCTACGCCCGCACCGTTCCCACCAAGCGCGAGGGGCTGACCGAGCAGGAGCAAACCGACGTCGCCTTCCGCGTCCTCGCCGACCACGCGCGCTGCGTCTCCTGCGCCGTCGCCGACGGCATTCTCCCGAGCAACGAAGGCCGCAACTACGTCATCCGCCGCATCCTCCGCCGCGGGATTCTCTACGGAAAAAAACTCGGCCTTCCGACCGGCTTCTTCGAACAACTCGTCGCACCCGTCGTCGAATCGCTGGGCAGCGTCTTCCCTGAGCTAAAGGAGCGCCAAGAAATCGTCCGCCGCGTCATCCGCGGCGAAGAGGAGAGCTTCGGCCGCACGCTGGACCGTGGTCTCGCCATCTTCACTAAAGCCGCGGGCGCAGGCTCCGTCACCGGAGCTACCGCCTTCGAACTCTACGACACCTACGGCTTCCCGCTCGATATGACGCAGCTCCTCGCGACCGAGCGCGGACTCACGGTCGACGCCGTCGAATTTGAGCGCCTCATGGACGAGCAGCGCAAACGCGGCCAGGCCTCCACCAAAAAAACCATTGTTGTTGCCGCCACCGAGGGCGATGCCGCGGTCGATCTCCAGCCGACCACGTTCCTCGGATACGAACAGACCCATTCCGCCGCGACGCTCATCGACGTCATCACGACCGACACCGACACCTTTATTGTTTTCGACCAGACTCCGTTCTACGCGGAGATGGGCGGCCAGACCGGCGACATCGGCACCGCACTGATCAACGGCCAGCTCCTTACGATCACCGATTGCGTAAAAGACAAAGCCGGCCGCCACCTGCACAAGATTTCCGCCGAACTTAATGTTCAGCTTCCCGCCGTAAACTCCGCGTCCACGCTCAGCGTGGACCTAGTCCGCCGCCGCGCCATCAACCGTCATCACTCCGCCGCGCATTTGATCCATTGGGCGCTCCGCAAGGTCCTCGGTACCCACGTTCGCCAAGCCGGCACCTCGAAGACCGCCGACCGCATGCGCTTCGATTTCTCGCACTTCGAAGCCGTCACGCACGCCCAGCTCCTCGAGGTCGAGCAGCTCGTCAACGCCAAGGTCATCGACAACGCCAAGGTCGAATCCTACGAGACTGAATTCGACCAGAAGCCCGAGGGAACCCTCGCGTTCTTCGGCGACAAATACGGCAAGTTCGTCCGCGTCGTCGATATCGGCGGCTACAGTCGCGAGCTCTGCGGCGGCACCCACGTCAGCACCGCCGGCGAAATCGGCCTCATCAAAATCGTCGCCGAGATGGCCATCGCCGCCGGCACCCGCCGCATCGAAGCCGTCGCCGGTCAGGCCGCCTTCGACTTCGTTGCGCACAAAGAAGCCGCCCTCGCCGCCGTCAGCGCCCACCTCGGCGGTGGCACGAGCGATGTCGTCAAAAAACTCGAAGCCCTCTTAGCTCACCAAAAAGAAACCGAGAAGCAGCTGAAGATTTTCCAACAGCGCGCCCTCGCCGGTCTCGCCGACGAACTCGCCGCCAAAGCGACGACCCGCGACGGCCTGAAATTCGTCTCCGCCGTCGTCAGCGTCTCGGACCAAGAAATCCTACGCAGCCTCGGATCGCAGGTGCTCGCCAAAGTCGGCGAAGGCGTCGTGCAACTCGGCGCCGCCCTCGGCGAAAAAGCCAGCCTCGTCGCCTTCTGCTCTCCTGCCGCGATCAAGGCCGGGCACCAAGCCGGAAAAATCATCCAAGGTCTGAGCACCGCCATCGGCGGCAAAGGCGGCGGCAAGCCCGACTTCGCCATGGGCGGCGGCAAAGACATCGCCAAACTGGCCGAGGTCCTGGGCTGAGGCACTCCCGCCAAGTGGCAGCAAGACCACTGCCACTTGGCATTTACAGCTTGCCGAGGCGGGCCCGGCAGCCACCGTGGGCGGCATGATGAAAAAGTCCGCCGCCAAGCCGAAGCCCTACCCGCTGGCGGACCACAAGGAAAACGCCTCCCGCGTCGAGCAAGGCGTGCCGGTGACCGATCTGGTCGCCTTCGGACGCGAGACTGGGTTCACCGTCGATGAGCTGGCGCAACTCGTGCACATCCCGCCACGCACCTATGCTCGGCGGGTCGCGAGTAAGGCGCGGCTCAGCTTGCCCGAGGGCGAGCGGGCCGTGCGTGTGATGCGCCTCTACGATCAAGCCAAGGCCCTCTTCGGCACGCACGAGAACACCCGCGAGTGGCTCAATGCGGAGCTCCCGGCCCTCGGCTGGCGGTCGCCGTTGTCCTTTGCCCGCACAGAGCAGGGCGCCCGCGAGGTGGAGGATTTGATCGGACGCATCGAGCACGGCATTCCTTCGTGAGCAGTGTCGTCGTCTGGCGCCTCGTCGCCGACCGTCATGCTGCGACCGCGTTTTCGGGCGAGGGCGCCCGCAAATACGGCGCACGTTGGAGTCCCCTCGGCGTCACGGTAGTCTATTGCTCCGATTCGCGATCACTCGCCGCACTTGAGATTATCGCGAACGCTCTCAACGGCACCAAACTGGTCGGCGCACCTTGGGCGGTGTTATCGGCGAAAATCCCGGAAAGCCTCATCGAGCGGCCGTTGCGGGTGCCGGACAACTGGCGGGATCACCCGCATCCCCGCGCCACGCAGGATTTCGGCGCAAAGTGGATGCGCGAGCAGCGCACCGCCGTGCTCCGCGTGCCGAGTGTCGTCGTCCTCGGCGAATTCAACTACTTGCTCAACCCAGCCCACCCCGATTTCGCGAAGATCACCCTCGGCCAACCCGCGCCCTTCGCCTTCGACACGCGCCTCAAACGCTAACCGTCGTCGGCGCGTTCGCGCCCTCCCCCTGGCTTTCCCGCAACCTCCCTAGGCTTGGCCACAGCGTGGCAACGGATGTTCGCGGCGGCGCCAACATTTGTTCCTCTTCACTCGCCAACGTCGCCCTGCCACCCCTACCGTCTCGGCCCCCATGGAGCTGAATCACATCATCGCAGAAATCACCGACCAAGCCGATGAATTCCTCGGCGAAAAGCCCCGCCGTGACCACGCACAGTCAGCTGTCGCGGACCTGATCGAGCGCGACTATTTCGAACTCACCGCGACCCACCGCACGACTGTGATCGCAGGCGTGTTGGCCGCTCTCGAAGCCGAGGAAAGGTTCGGCATGGAGTTCGTCGGAGATCCGTTCAAGGCCGAACCGGAGTCCGAAAAAGAAGGCGACGCATGATCCCGGCGTCCCCAGCGCTCGTCGCCATCCTCGCGTTCAACGCGAGCAACCAACTCGCCGTGCGCAAGCTTGGCTCGAAGGCAGGCCTCCCGTTCACTGGCACCGATCTCGCAATGGCCACGGCCCGGCTCGAGTCGGCGTTTCTCACCCACACCGCGCCGGCAGAATACTTCTCGGCCGAGGCCGGCGGCCGTAGCTATCGCGTGTTCTTCGCTCAGGTCAGTGGCACGCCGGTCGACCGCGAAATTGATTTCGAATCGCTCGACGATCTCGCCGCCAAGCCCACCTCGCTCGCTCCGTCGCTCGCAGTCCTGCTCAACCAGCTCACACCCCATCTGGTCGAAATCCCTTATCTTCACCTCGGCGAAAACGATTTCATCTACAAGTTTCGCCCAGCCCAGGAGCGAAACACCGCGATCTACGCCCAAGACCCGGCCGCCGATGCCCTCTACCAATCGCAACTCTGCACCGCGATCAAATCTCTAGCCCGGCTGCATGAACGCACGGCCACGGCACCCGTGAGCCTCGATTTCGGCGCGGTCAACTACGTCATCCCGAGTCATTTTGGGTTTTGCCTCGGCGTGAAGAATGCCATCGAACGCGCCTACGAAACGCTCGCTGAAAATCCCGGCAAACGCGTCTTCATGCTCTCGGAGCTAATCCACAATCCGTTCGTCAACGAAGACCTCCTTCGTCGTGGGTTGCGCTATCTTCAATCCGATAAAGGCCTTCCGTATACCGTCAACGGTGGCACGGGGGGCTCGCCCGCGATGCTCGCGGAAAACAGGCCGCCCACGCCGGCCTCTCCCGATCCCGCGCTCTGGGATACGCTCACGTCCGACGACATCGTGATCATCCCCGCCTTCGGTGCCACCGACGAGGACAAGGGCCGCCTCGTCCGCAAGGGTATCGCCGTTTTCCACTACGACGCCACCTGCATGCTGGTGGAAAAAGTCTGGAAGGCGGCGCGCGCCTACGGGCGCGACGGCTACACGGTCGTCATCCACGGCAAACATGAACACGAAGAAACTAAAGCCACCTTCTCCAACACCCGCCGCCACGCCCATGCCGTGATCGTCCGCAATCTAGAGGAGACCCGCCGCCTCGGTGAACTCATCGCCAGCGACGACCCCGCCGTACGCGCAAAATTCTACCAATTGTTCGCCGGCCGGCACACGCCGGGGTTCGATGTCGCCGTGCACCTCGACCGTGTCGCCGTCGTCAACCAGACGACGCTGTTGATGAATGAAACGCTGGGTATTCTTGAACACCTGCGCGCCGTTTATCGCGAAAAATGGGGCGACCCCGAAGCGGGCACACGTGTCGGTGGCAGCGGTCGACGTGACACGCTGTGCTACGCGACGCAGGTCAACCAAGACGCCCTGAGCCGCGCGCTCGCGGAGCCGCTCGATGCCGCGTTTGTGATCGGCGGAAAAAACTCGTCGAATACCTATCAGCTCTTCCGCCTCTGCGAAGAACAACTTGGGGAGCGGGCGTTTTTCATCCAATCCGAGGCGAATATCTGCTCCGCAGGATCGGTGGAGCATTACGTTTACATCGGCGGCGGCTCCGGCCGCACGGAAGCGCGGCCGCTTTGGCCCGACACCACGGAGCTGCACGTGCCCAAGCGGGTACTGGTCACCGGCGGTGCCAGCTGCCCGGATGGCATCATTCAGCAAGTGATCACCCGGATAAATTCATTTTTCCCACCTGCGCAGCTGCGCAGCGTGGCCGACGTGCTCCACGACTTGCGCGGGTGAGCCCGCTCTCGCACCGCCGGCTAAGACTCCGTCACGGCAGACTTCGGCTTCGTCGCTAGCACGAGCCAGCACCAGAAAAACGCGCTCACCACGAGGGCCACCGGTAACACCGTGACGGTTGCCCGCTGCAAGTCGGACCAGCGGTCCGAAAGGTGCCCCACGATCCTTGGCGACCAAAGATCACCGAACATGTGGATCGCAAAAATCGAACCCGCCATGGCCGTCGCCCGCATCGCGACCGGCACAGTTTCGAGGATCAGCGTGTTCACCGGCCCAGTGGAAAGGAAAATAAGGAACATCGAAGCCGCCAACGCGATTTTCGAAGTGAAGGGGTCGGTCGCGGAGAATGCGACGTAGGCGGCGGGCGCCGTCAGAAGCGAACTGAGCGCCAGCATACCGGCGTAGCCGCGGCCGGTGCGGCGCTGCCAAGCGGTCGCCGCGAAGCCGCCGCCGAGCGTCGCGATCAGGCCAGAAATCACGAGGGCTTTGCCGAAAAAGTCGCCGGCGTCCTCGTTCTTCATGTGGTGCACGCGGTGCAAGAACGTCGGGGCCCAGAGCGCGAATCCACCCATAGCAAATGTCTGCGCGACGTAGCCCGCGATCACGAGTCGGTATTCACGGAACTTGAACAGTCCGAGGTAGGCGCTCCACCCGGGCTTCGGCTCCGCGGAAACGGAAGCCGCAGCCTTCGCTTCGGACGCTCCGCGCGCCGGCTCCCGCAATAAGAACAGGACGAACGCCAAGAGCAGGCCCGGATAGCCCGCCCAGAGAAAAGCCGAGCGCCACCCATACTTTGCGGCGATTGCACTGCCGAGGATATAGCCCAGAGCCGAGCCTACGGGGATCGCCAGATAGAAAATCGAAATCGCATTATTGCGCTTCGCCGTCGGAAAGAGGTCGGCGATCCAGCCGGGACTGATCGTCCCGAAACTGGCCTCGCCGAAACCGACGAGCACACGAAAGAAGATCAGCGCGCCGAGCGCGTTGACGTGGCCCGACATCAACGTCCCCAGACTCCAGACGAAGACACCTCCCGCGACCAGCCAGCGCCGAGGCAGGCGGTCGCCCAGGTAACCAAAAATCGGTGACGTGAGAAAGTAGCCCCACATAAACGCGCTCTGGATCGTCCCGAGTTGTTCGTCGCTTAGACGCAACTCCTGCTTGATCGGCGTCAGGACGGCGGCCAGCAATTGCCGGTCGAGGTAATCGAGCAGGTTGAGACCGGTGAGCACCAAGAGCGATGCCAAGGGCCAATGCGGTTTTTTCTCGTTGTCACTCACGCCGCGCGAGCAAGCGCACGCGGGCCGACCTTGAAAAGGAGAAACGAAAAAGGCCGAGCGTTGGCCCGGCCTTGCAGTGAATTCAGCTGACGGCCGCCACTCAGAAGCGGATCGTCATGCCACCGCGGAAACCTTGCTGCTTGGCGAGGTCGATCCGCGTGGAGTAATTAGCCACCGAGCCGTTGTCTGACGTGCTATTGAGATTTTGCGTGTAGGCCCCGGCGCCTTGCATGATAGCACCGGCATAGAACCCAGTGCGTTCGGTCAGGTCGAATTGCAGCGTCGCATCCGCATAATAACCGGGTAACAGACGGCTCGTTAGGCTCGAACTTGTTTCGGTAATTTCGGCGCCGGTTTCGGGCGTGTAAGTCTGAGTGACGCTGTAGGTACTTCCCGCGTAGATCAGGGCAGCGCCCACGCCCACGCTCGCGCGGAGACGGGAGAAGATCGGCACCCAAACGGTCGGGCCGGCTCGGAACGTGTAATAGGCGCCTTTCAACTTCCATCGCGTTTCCACGCTGGTGGCGTCCGTGGTGACTTTGTTTGACCGATCCGCCGGCTGGTTAGTCAGAAAGATCGTCGTATCCGTCGTGACTGACTGGGCCGTGCCGTCGTCGTTGAGGACGGGATTCCCAGCGGAATCGAGGACACTGGCGCTGGCGGAACTCGGCGCACTGTAAGGCGCAATCGGAGCCACCTCGCCATTGAGCGAGTAGAGATCGGTCAACGCCGTCAGCCGCGCTTGCATCTTGTCAGCGGTCTTCCCGGAAAGATCGTTCAGCGTCATGCCAGCGATCAATTGCCACGAGGCGCGAGTCCCAAAGAGTTTCCCCATATCCCGGGAAACGGCGACCTCCATGCCAAAGTTCGAGTTGGCCTCCGCCTTCCGCGTTCCCGTATCGATGACGTCTGCGGTGTAGGTGTGGAACGCCATGAATCCGTCGGCCGTGATCTGGCTGGCATTCTGGAAACTCCACGTGTTGGTGCGGCCATCCGGCGCAATCGGATCGAAAATTTGGGAACCGGAATCGGGGTCCAAAACGGGATTTCCGCTCGTGTCGGCCCTGGGCGCGAAGCGGCCATCCGTGCCCACGGATCCGTCGTGATAGGTACGATTGAGGCTCCCGGTCGCAGCGCCCGGGGTGTTGTTGGTGCTCAGGCGACCGGAACCAAAAAACGACAACTTGGCCCCGCTCAGCATGCGAAATCCGAAGCTCAAAATGCTTTTCGGCTCGTAGATGTAGTCGTCGAGGTTGCTAAAATCAGGAATCTCCGTCGGGGGGCGTTGCTGTTGCTCGTCTTGAGCGCACAAAGAACCGGCGCTGGCAGCGAAGACGAGTAGGGCGAGACGAAGATGTTTCATTCGGTGATGGAAGGGTGCGGCGTTGGACGCCACGGCAGGGAAAATGTTGCCAAAAGATTCAGGGATCGGCCCCGCCGGCGTCAACGAGAGACTTCGGACCGACTTCCCACTCAAGAACCGGCTCCGGAGAAAGCCGTTTTCACCGTGCTTCCGAGGGTTCAGTGCACTCGTCCCAAGGTGAAGATGAGGAAATTATCGAGCTCGGCCAAACTGTTGAACTGCCGCTTTCCCTCGACCATTTTCTGCACGATTCGTTCGACGGCCAAAAGTAGTTTTTGATAATACGCCGCGTGCAGGGGATTCGTGAGCGGCCCCAACTCCTCCACGCCCGCCCAGGTGGCTTTGTCCTGTTTGTAGCCGACGGGATCTTCGCGGTAGACGGCGAGGGACGCCTGAATCAGATCAGCCGTTTCGCCGCGACTCAGACGGTCCCGACCGATGAGCAGCAAAGCCGTAGTCGCGCCGCGCACCCGGTCATCGTTCCATTTAATTTTTAGTCCCATCGGCTTTTTTCCCGTATTTCCCGACTGCGGTCAATGAGTGTGAGTGCTCTGCGTGAGTGTCAGTGCTCAGCGCGTGTCGAACGAACACCCGTAAAGTCCGACGGGCCGACCTTCGCTTTTTTCAGGGGTCATCACAGGCCGCGATGAGCGCGTCCTGGTCCTTCCGCCATGCCAAGAGCGCCACGCGCGGACCAAGCCGGGGTCTCGGTTCGACGAGCGCCCTAAAATTATTTGCGGCGAGGAGGCGTTCCGCGCGCGGCTCCCTACGGTTGTAGCGCGATCGAAGCTCGTCGCAGCGGGGCGCTAACCGCCACCGCGCAGATAATCGGCGTCGCTCACGAGTTCCTGCCACGTCGCCGTTTTCCCAGCCTCGTCCGCCCGCTGCACAGCGAGATGGACCATTCGGTTGTTAGGCGCCGCACCGTGCCAATGCCGCTCTCCGGGCTCGAACCAAATCACGTCGCCCGGCAATACCTCGCGCACCGCTTCGCCGACTGTCTGCACGCGCCCGACGCCCGCTGTGATGTGCAACCATTGCCCGTGCGGATGCGTGTGCCATGCGGTCCGCGCGCCGGGCTCAAACGTGACCAGCACCACCCGCATGTCCGACGAATACGGGGCGGCGGTGACCTCATCCAACCAGACGACCCCGGTAAAATAATCGGCCGGTCCCCGTTTCGTAGCGTTGGTCTGGGGGCGGGTAATGTTCATGGATGGGACTAAGCGGACATCAGGGCTAACCTTCAACGGCGGGCACGCAAGTGTCGCGGATCCACGAAATATTCCACCCCGCATCGTCGGCCCTACAATCTGCGGTTCGGACGTTGGGCCCAACGGCAAACCCGGGCTCGACTACGGCCCGATTACACCCTGAGTCTTGTTTTTCCGCGATCTCTGCACCCTGTTCCGCTGACTTCCGCTACTCTTATGAACCATCCCCTATCGTTTATCGTCCGCGCTTCTCGCGCACTAATGCTCTTCGTCGCCTGCGCCGCGTTGGCCACCGCCGCGGATGCGCCCAAGGCAGGTAAAGCCGGTAAAGCCGGCAGGGCGCCCGCTTCCACGACGGTCGGCCCGGCCATCGGGGAAAATAAGGCGACCCCGGTTAGCCGAATCAAAGCAGCGAAAGATTTCCGCGTGGAGTTGATCTACTCGGTGCCTGGGGTCGAACAGGGCTCGTGGGTGAATCTCTGTGTCGACCCACAGGGCCGCATCCTCGCGAGCGACCAGTTCGGCGGACTTTATCGTTTCACGCCGCCGCCGGCAGGCCAGGTCCTCAAGCGCGAGCAAATCGAAAAACTCCCGACCGATATTCGCGCGATCAACGGCATGCTCTGGGCGTTCGGAGCCCTCTACGTCGGCGTCAACGACTACGAAAACAAGATTCCTTCCGGCCTCTATCGCATCTCGAATTCACCGGGCAGCGATCAACTCGACAAGGTGGAACTCCTGCGGAGCATGGAGGCCCGCGGCGACCACGGCGTGCACGCCGTCGTGCTCACGCCAGACGGCAAGGGCCTGTATTTGATTTGTGGTAACGGCGCGAAACTGACCACCCCCGCCGCGAGTTCACCCGTGCCTGCGATTTGGGGAGAAGATCACCTCCTCCCGCGCATGCCTGACGGACGCGGGTTCATGCGCGACGTCCTCGCTCCGGGTGGAATCATCTATCGCGTCTCGCCCGACGGAAAAGATTTCGAGGTCTTCTCGTCCGGCTTCCGCAATATCTTCGACGCCGCTCTCAATCGCGATGGCGAGCTCTTCACCTATGACGCCGACATGGAATACGACTTCAACACGTCGTGGTATCGCCCGACGCGCCTGAATCACGTCGTTAGCGGCTCCGAGTTCGGTTGGCGCAACGGAGCCGGCAAACGTCCCGGTTTCTACTCCGACAATCTTCCAGCCGTCATCGACATCGGGCCGGGATCACCCACCGGCACCACCTTCGGCTACGGCGCGAAATTTCCCGCCCGTTACCAAAACGCACTCTTCATCCTCGATTGGAGCTGGGGCAAGCTCCACGCCGTGCACCTCGAACCCGACGGCTCGACCTACAAGGCCGTGCGCGAAGAATTTCTCTCGGGCGCTCCCCTGCCGCTCACGGATGCCGTCATCCATCCCGGCGACGGCGCGATGTATTTCTCCATCGGCGGTCGCCGCGTGCAGTCCGGCCTCTATCGCGTCACCTACACCGGCACGGAGTCCACCGCACTCGTCGCCGCAAAGCCGACCACCAGTCCGGCGCGTGATCTCCGTCATCAATTAGAAGCCTTGCACGGTAAAGCCGATCCACAGGCACTCGCCGTCGCTTGGCCGCACTTGGGCCATGCCGACCGCTTCATCCGCTGGGCAGCGCGCACCGCCATCGAGCACGTCCCGAGCGCGCAATGGGCCGATCGCGCACTCACCGAAAAGAATCCTTCCGCCCGGATGGAAGCCCTGCTCGGCCTCGCCCGCGTCGGCGGCATCAGCCCACCTCATCGCACCAAGGAAAGTCCGCCCGTGAACACCGCGCTCGGTAAGAAAATTTTGGGAGCACTCGTTGCCGCGGATTGGCAAGCCCTCGACGGCGAACGGCGCGCCATGTTAGTGCGCACCGCCGAGATTACCCTCCACCGCTTCGATCTACTGCCCGGCAAAGACACCGCCGCCCTGTTGGCGAAACTCGACCCGCTGTTTCCCGCCAGCACGCCCGAACTCAATTGGCTGCTTTGCGAAACGCTCGTCTATCTGCGTTCGCCAACGGTCGCGGCAAAGACCATGGCGTTGATCGCCGCCGCCCCCACCCAAGAGGAACAGATCGAATACGCCCGCTCGCTCCGCGTGCTCGCCACGGGCTGGACGACCGCCACCCGCACCGCCTATTTCGAATGGTTTCTCAAAGCCGCCAATTTCCGCGGTGGCTCGAGCTTTTCCAAGTTCATCGAGTTCATTCGCAACGACGCCGTCGCCACCCTCACGCCCGAAGAGCGCACCACGTTCGCCGCAGTCCTCGACAAGAAATCTACGCGGCGCAGCGCGATCGAAAACTTCGGCGACGTTTTCGCCGGGCGCACCTTCAAGAATTGGACGCTCGATGAACTCGCCTCCGCAGCTGATCGCGGGATGAAAGACCGCAACTTCGACAATGGCCGCAAAATGTTTGGCGCCGCTGCCTGCTTCGCCTGTCACCGCTTCGGCAACGAAGGCGGCATGACCGGACCCGACCTCACGGGCGCCGGCGGTCGCTACAGTCCGCGGGACTTCCTCGACCAGATCATTAACCCGAGCAAAGAAATCAACGAACAGTTCGTGCCTTCCGTGCTCACCAAAAATAACGGCGAGACCGTCGTAGGCTCCGTCGTCAATCTCAACGGCGACACCGTGACGATCAACACCGACCTGTCCGATCCCGATCAGCGCGTCTCCGTGGATCGCAAAGAAGTGAAAAGCATCGAACCTTCGAAAGTCTCGCCGATGCCGCCGATGCTGCTCTCGTCGATGAACGAATCTGAAGTACTCGACCTCACCGCCTATGTCCTCAGCGGCGGCAAGCGCGACCACGAGATGTTTCGAGCGCCGAGCCGCTGATCCGTTGCGCGGAAACCGCCCGCGCGGGGGTTCACGACAGCGTGCCCTCGCGCCGTCCGCGGCCTTGATACATCGCCAAGAAAAAAACGAGCACGACGGCTGACGCCGCCGAGAGTCCGCTCCAAAACAGCGTCCAGTGCGTCCGCTCGTTCGTGGTGCAAGCTGCGAACCACGATCCGGTGCCAAGGTAGCCGATCACGCTCCCCAGCCCGCTGTTCATGAGTGCCATGAGGGCTTGGCCGCGCGCGCGCCACGCGGGATCGACTCGCTGATCGAGGTAAATTTGCGCGGTGATAATCACCAAAGTAAACGAGGCCCCGTGCAGCACGACACCCGCGACGACGCCCCACTGCGTCCCCATCGCAGCGAGCGCATAGCGCACCATCCCGAGCGTCAACCCGCATGCCAAAATCCACTTCAGCCGCCACCGCAACAAGAGCGTCCCGAGCGCCAACATCGCGATCACCTCAGTGATTTGCCCCAAACTCATCCAGGCCGTCGTATGCACGAGGCCGAGTTCCTTTAAGTTTGGCGGCGTGTAGGGATAGAACGCCGCCAGCGGAATGGTGAAGAACGCCGCGGTGAGAAACACCACGCGATGATCGCGATTGCGCAGGAGCGTCAGCGCATCGTAGCCCAGCCGCTGCGTCCACGTGAGCCCCTCCACCGCCTTCGGCGTCTCGAGCGCTGGCAGCCAAAACGTAAAGACACTCACCGCCAGCCAAGCCACCGCCCCTCCGTATCCAGCTAAGGTGGACTGATCCGCCCCGAGCGCGCTCACCAGCAAACAACCACTCATCCAGCCCAGCGTCGCCATGGCCCGAATCGGCCCGAACTCCTTCTTCGCATCCGCCAGACGAGCAAAGACAATCGTCGAAGCGATACTCCAGGTCGGTGACGAGCAAAACGCGTGCAGCAAAATCAACCCAAGCACGACCCCGGGACCAGCCCCCATGCGGATCGCCGTGCTCGCCAGCGCCATCGCGATCGCGGTGGCGAGGGCCAACCACCTCAACACCTTCACCGGCGAGGCATGTCGATCGGCCACCGCGCCAAATAACAACGGCGAGACAAACGCCGCCACCCCTGAGGTCGCGAATGCATACGGTCGGATGTGGGCCAACCCATGGGCAGCGAGCACCGAGCTCAGCGGCACGAACCACATGCTCAGCGCTGCGCCTTGAAGAAGAAAAAGGCCGATGAGTTCGGCATACTCAGCACGACGGATGGTGGTCAGCACGCGCGGAGAACACACGGCCCCGCGCTGAGTTCAAGCCTCGGAAATTGAAAACCGGCGCGTACATCTCCCAGGGCACAGGCAACGCACCGACGTTCCGTTGGTTCGCTCGGCGACACATAGATTGACCGGCATCGCCGCGAACGCCCATCCTACGAGCACGGTTAGCCCTTCACGCCTCGCCCCTCACTCATTTCATCCGATGCACCGTTTCCTGCTCTGGCTCCTCTGCTTGGTCAGCGTCGCTGCTGCCCAAAGCATCTCCATCGAAGAATTCGAACCCAAATCGACCCTCCGCGTCCCCGAGCACAAACCCACCCGCGCGAAGTTTCCGTTCATCGATGTCCACAATCACCAGCGCGACGTAACGCCTGATCGCCTCAAACAGCTGATCGACGATATGGACAGCCTGAACATGGGCATCCTGATCAACTCGCCCGTCAACGGTGGCTCCGGCAAATGGGTCGCCAATGCCGTGACCGCCATGAAAGCGCACAGTGCGACGCGCTTCGCCGTGATGACCAATATCGACACCTCAAATCTCGACGGCCCGGATTTCTCGCAGCGCGCGGCGGCCCAATTGGAAACCGACATCAAAGCCGGGGCGATCGGACTCAAGGTTTGGAAGCAGTTCGGCACCACCCTGAGCGACAGCCAGGGCCGCATCAAAGTGGACGACCCGCGCTTCGACGCGGTGTGGGCAGTCTGCGCGAAGTATGGTATCCCCGTCCTCATTCATACCGCCGATCCCTGGGGCCTCTTCCAGCCCATGGATAAAAACAACGAACGCTGGCTCGAGCTCAAGATTCAAACCCGGCGCAACCAATCCGGGCAAACCAACTACACCTGGGAGCAGTTGATCGCCGAGCAGCACAACCTCTTCACGCGGCATCCCCAGACGACGTTCATTAACGCCCACATGGGTTGGCTCGCGAATAACCTCGATCGGCTCGCAGAGCTCTTGGACCGCTTGCCCAACGTTTACGTGGAAATCGGCGCAATCACCAGCGACTTGGGCCGGCAGCCCCGCGCGGCGAAACGATTCTTTACCAAATATCAGGATCGCGTGCTGTTCGGCAAAGACGCGTACAACGTCGTCGAATACCACACCTACTTCCGGCTCCTCGAAACGGATGACGAATACTTCGATCCGATCCGCAAATACCACGGCATCTGGAAACTCTACGGCTTGGATCTCTCCGACGATGTTCTCAAAAAACTCTACTACAAGAACGCCCTGCGGATCTTTCCCGGTTTGTCCTCGGCCGGTTTCCCGTAGTCCTCGTCGACTGGCAACGCTCCCTTGACCGTCGCATGCCGCGGCCACCGACTCGACCGTTGGTCTCTTGACTAGGCACGTTCAAGCGTGGACGAACCCCGGTTTTTCGCAGAGCCGCAGCTCGTCGGTGTGCCCTCTCGGCGAACTGGTGAAAAGACTGTGAGTGCCCCGAAACGTTAAACACGAACGCGCACCCGCAGAGGAAAAAACCGACGAGACCGCGGCTTCGCTCCGCGAGCTCGTCATAGAAGGGTGCGACGCTCAGCTTCGCCGCATGAAGTCATGCAGGCACACGATTCTTCTCCTGAGTTTCCTGACTCACGTCGCGATGGCCCAAACGAATCTGAACGACATACCGGCCGATCTGACCGTGCCACCGACGGAAGCCATCGCACCCGCAGCAGGAAAACGGGTGCGGGCCACCACCCCCGGCTGGGAAGCGACCGCGGTGCACCACACGCTCTATTTGCCCGAAGATTGGAAACCGCAGTCAACGCCCCTGCCCGTGATCGTCGAATACGCCGGTAACGGCGGCTACGCCAACCGCCTCGGCGATACGAGTGACGGGTCAGTCGAGGGCTGCCTATTGGGCTACGGACTCAGCGCCGGCCTCGGTTTTCTGTGGATCACGCTACCGTTTGTCGAAAGCCATGACGGGCAGAAACGAAACGCGACCAAGTGGTGGGGCGACGTGGCCGAGACGAAGCGCTACTGTCTCGCGACCGTGCGAGACGTGTGTCGTCGTTTCGGCGGCGACCCGCAGCGCGTGGTGCTCGCCGGCTTCTCCCGCGGAGCCATCGCGTGCAATTACCTCGGGCTGCACGACGAAGAAATCGCGCAGCTCTGGTGCGGTTTCTTCGCTCACAGCCACTACGAAGGTGTCTTCAAACATCCCGCCTCCGACGAAAGCGCCTGGCCGCAGCGCTTGCGGCGGTTGGGCACACGGCCACTCTTCATCAGTCACGAACTCAGCACCCAAAAAACCGCCGCCCTCCTCGCGGCCAGCGGAGTCACCGGTGATTTCACGTTTGTCGATTTACCCTATCCCAACCACTCAGCGCGGTGGGTCCTGTGCGACGTGCCTGCACGCCAACGGGCGCGAGAGTGGCTGCAGCGGGTGGTGCGGGCGGCACCATAGCCAAAGGCTCGCCTCCGAGTATTCTCTAGGTACTTCGTAATCAGAAAAACCTTACTTCTCCAGAGCAAGTGTCACGTAATACGTGACACTTTTTTTCACTCATTTTTTCGTCCGGAGACGGCAACTCCGTTAGCCAGCAAGGCCCACGCGGGCGCGCTGTGCTGCGCGGCGCGCTCATGGCATTCTTCGACGTCCGTGAGGGTGAGGTCGGAGCGCACCAGGGTTTTTCATTTTTCACGCCATCGTTCTCAGCGGAGAGGGCGACGACCCGACTAAGCAGAAGGGCCGCTCGTGCTTTTCCGAATTCTTAGCCAAAGCGGGCGTCAACCGACGATCGCCGGCCGCGCACACCACCGGAGCGAACCCCTAGGGGAAACGCAACGACGCCCGCCTCAGCGAAACCTCCACCCGCCCGCATCTGTTCGAGCCGGGCTGGTAGCGCGCAAGCGCTCCCTCCGCGCGCGAGGCCATCACTCATTTGCGTTTGCCCAAACCATGCCGCTCGCTCGCCTCGCCAGGCGATCCAGGGTGCGCGCTCACTTGGCCGGAAGGGACGGCGCAAGCGAGGTCACGTAGGCGGCAATCGCCACGAAGTCTTCCCCGGTCAGATTAGCCACAACCGGTTGCATCAACGGTGACGACGCGCCTCTTCGTTTCCCCTGCTGCAGATCATACATCTGCCGCACCAAATAACTGGGCGAGCGTCCGGCGATGCCCGGCACATCCGCCAAGCCCATCAAGTCAGGCCCGTGACAGGTGCCACACGCCACCGTCTTGCCGGGGACAATCTTCCCTTCCACCACGCTCATCCCTCCCGTCGTTACCAGATGCTCGCCCCGCTTGATGCTGCCGACGGGCACGTAGGCGACAAAGCCGGACCGCGGATTCCGCAAGACCTCGGACTGCTCTGGGTCCTCCGGCGTCTCGATGATTCGTCCCGCAATGGGCTCGGTGCGGGCGCTGGAGAGTGTCAGAAACAGATTTCCCTCGATCCGCGTCTTTGGCACGAGGTCGGTCTCGACCACGCGTGTCCACGGCGTCCATTTCATCGCGCCAAAATAGTCCGCCGCCGTCCTCATCTCGGCGGCAGTCATCGCCTTCGCCAGCAACATCATCATCGGCGTATTCGGTTTTCTTGGATCAGACGAAACGCGCAGGCCGTCGCGGAAATCCTCCATCTGTCGGATGAAATACGCGACGGGCAAGCCAGCAACCGACGCATTCTCCGGACGGCCCTTCCCGGTCGGCAAGTGACACGACGCGCAGCCGCGCGCCGCGTTGCCCAAGCTGGGGGAACCGTGCGCGATGATCTGGGGCATTGGCGGATGATCACCGGGAAACCAATCGATCACGTTGCCGAGGTCGCGAATATCCACCCGAGAATACATCGCGCTGCTTCCCGCGACGCGCCGGAGCCTGGTTTGCTCCACTGGATCCTCGTTGGGACGGAGCGCTCGACTGGGCGGACTTTGCGGGACCGCCTTGTCGCCGGGGGCCGGTGGAGTGCTAAAGCCATACGCCCATAACGGCTCGGGTTCGCCCGCCGCACGCGCCGGCGTATCACCCCAACCGCTCCCGAGCGCGGCGAGGAGCATGGCAACCGAAAGTCGTCGTATCCTGCGGGCGGGCGGGACGCTATTTTTTGAGAGCAGTAGGGGTAAATACATCTGCGCATTGCAGCGCAAACGAGTTCGGGAAAGCGAGGATGTTTCCCTCGCGACCGATTGCAGGGACGCATTACGGTCTCGCCATCGCCGACCGTGGATGAGCGGTCGGTATCACGGGCCACGCCTCATCCGGACGAAGGTGACGGCCTCTCACGAGGGAAAAGAGCTGCTCCACGGGGTCATCCTCGGAGGCCGCCTCGGCCCGGCCCGCTCGCGGCGAAACGCGACCGCCCGCGTCGTTCGTCTTCAAATGCCCGACCTCCGCGGCTATCGGCGCCCACTCCGCTGGCTCACTCGGTTTCTAGTCCGCCGATCGATTCGAGTTCGAAGGCTACCTCGGCTCGACTCGCACCCCACCGTCTGCTCAGCTGCGCTAATGCTACTCCGTTGCTTATTCGGCTGGACCACTCTCATCGCATTCGCCGCACCGGTCTTCGCGGCGCTCTCGCCCGTGGAAGAAAAAATCGTCGCCGCCGTCCACGCGCAGGCCGGCAACTTCGCCCGCGACCTTGAGCAGGCCGTCCAAATCGACAGCGCCACCGAGAATCTCGCCGGCGTCCGCAAAATGGCCGACGTCTTCAACGCTCAGCTCTCGGCGCTCGGCCTCGTCACAAAATTCATTGAATCTCCCGCGCCGAATGGTCGCACCGGTCATCTCGTCGCCGAACACCGTGGCACCAAGGGCCAACGCCTGCTCCTCATCGGCCATCTCGACACGGTCTTGCCCGGCGGAAACGTTCGGCGCGACGGCGACCAAGCCTTCGGCTCTGGCACCAGCGACATCAAGGGCGGCGACCTCGTGATCATCTACGCGTTGCGCGCACTCCACGCCGTCGGTGCCTTGGCCGACACCCAGATAATCGTTGTGATGACGGGTGACGAAGAGGCGGTGGGCCGCCCCGTGGAAGTCGCTCGCCAAGCCCTCTTCGACGCCGCCAAGCGCAGCGACCTCGCTCTCGCTTTCGAGGGCGCCATCGCGAAAACGGGTACCATCGCCCGTCGCGGCAGCACGTCGTGGGAGATCGAAGTGCAAGGAGCCACAGGCCACTCGTCAGGGATTTTCTCCTCCGCAATGGGCGCCGGCTCCGTCTACGAAGCCGCGCGCATTCTCCAAGAATTTTACACTGAACTCCGCAAACTCGACGGGCTCACTCTCAATCCCGCCCTCATTGTCGGGGGCACCGAGACGGCGCTAAACCGCACCGGCGGCACGACATCCGGGAAGACCAACATCACCGCGCAGAGCACGCTCATCCGCGGTGACCTCCGTACCGTGAGCGCCGAACAACTCGCGACCGCCAGGGAAAAAATGACCGCGATCGTCGCGAAGAATCTTCCGCGCACGTCGGCGAAGATCACGTTCAGCGATGGCTATCCCGCCATGCCCGACTCCGCCGTCAATCGGGGGCTCCTCGCCCAGCTCGACCAAGCCAGTCGCGACCTCGGCTTCGGAGAAATCACCGCCTACGACCCGCGTGCACGCGGCGCGGGCGACATCGCCTTCGTCTCTCCTCCCCTGCCCGCCCTCGATGGCCTCGGCATCCGCGGCGGCGGTGCCCATGCTCCCACCGAATGGGCCGACCTCAAGAGCGTCCCCGAGCTCGTGCAGCGCACCGCCCTCCTCATCTATCGCCTCACCCGTTGAGGCCGAAACTCTTTCCCATGCTTACCTCACCTCCCCCTCAATCGTCGCGTCGCCAATTCCTCACTACGTCCGTCGGCGCCGCGCTCGCCACCGCCGCGCTGCCGCATCCCGTTTTCTCTGGTGAGTCTATCGTCGCGCCCGCCGCTTCTTCCCGACCACCAATCCGCAACGCTTTCGCTTACCGTTTTGCCATCGGCGAAATCGAGGCCTGGTCGATCAGCGACGCCAACTTAGCCTTGAAGGAGGGCCTCGGGTTGATGGAGCCTGCGGCGGATCGCCCCGCCATGCAGGCCGATCTTATGGCCCGCGGCGAGCGGACCGACGTGCTCCCGCTCTACGTGAACATCCTCGTTGCCAAGCTCGGCCGTGAGATCGCCATTTTTGACGCGGGGTTCGGCGCCGGCAAAAACCCCGAAAGCGGTTGGCTCCACGCCTCGCTCGCCGCCATCGGCATCGCCCCCGAAAAAGTCACGCACGCCTTTCTCAGCCACGCCCACGGGGATCACATCAACGGTTTCGTCACCGGTAACCAACCCACCTTCCCCAACGCCGCCCTCCACTGCCTGCGCGACGAGCTCGATTTCTGGCGTTCGCCCGAACCCGACTTCTCCCGTTCCTTGCGAGCCAAGGGCCCCCTCCCCGGCATGATCAAGAGCAACCGCGCCAAATTCGACATCCTCCAGCCCAACCTCCAGCTCCACCGCGACGGAGACGCCCTCCTCGGTGGGGCGGTCACGTTCGTTCCCGGTCGTGGTCACACCGCCGGCCACGCGCTCTTCCGCCTCCGCTCCGGCAAGGAATCGCTCCTGCACTTCATGGACGCCGCGCACCACCACACGCTCATGTTCACGAACCCGTCATGGGCAATCAACTACGACCACGAGCCGGCGCAAGCCGTCGACACGCGCAAGAAACTTTTCGCCGAACTCGCGACCACCCACGAACGCTCCTACGGCTTTCATCTCCCGTGGCCCGGGCTCGGTCGCGTCGCCCGCGCGGACGCCGGTTACACCTGGCAATCCGAGCGTTGGAGCTGGGGCATCTGAGGAATCGACGATTTCCAAGCGTCGTATTTCCATCAGCTCCCCGTCCGCCACGCCTCGCCTTTAGCCGACCCCAGCCATGAAACTGTCCCGTGTCCTCGCCGGCCTGCTCGTCTGCACCTGCGCTCTCTTTCCACCCCTGCATGCCGCCTCCGCCTCGATCGCCTACCCGGCCGCCCCCAACGGCCCGGGTGCCGGTCGCCACCTCGTGTTCCTCGCGGGCGACGAGGAGTATCGTTCCGAGGAAGGCCTGCCAATGCTCGCGAAAATTCTCAGTCAACGTCACGGCTTCCGCTGCACGGTCCTCTTCGCGCTCAATCCCGACGGCACAATTAATCCCGACAACAACCAGAGCGTCCCCAACTCCGAGGCCCTCGATTCCGCCGACGGGATCGTCCTCGGCCTTCGTTTTCGGCAATGGCCAGACGCCGCCATGGCGCGCTTCGCCGCCGCCGTCGCCCGTGGCATTCCCATCGTCGCCCTCCGCACCAGCACCCATGCCTTTCGTTTTCCCACCGACAGCCCGAGCAGTTACAAATCGTTTAATAATTTCGGCCGTGCAGTCCTCGGAGAAAACTGGGTCAGCCACTGGGGTGCCAACCGGCGCGGCGCCACGCGCGGAGTGATCGAATCCGGCTCCGAGAGCGACCCGATCCTTCGCGGTGTCAGCGACATCTTCGGCGACTCCGGTGCCTACGAAACGCATCCGGTCGCCGGCTCCAAGATTCTCGCCCGCGGCCAGGTGCTCGCCGGAATGAAGCCCACCGACGCCCCCGACACCCAGCAGCGCAAGAAACGCCACGTCGACGGCATCGAACAGGGTATCAACGATCCCATGATGCCCGTCGCCTGGACACGCATTAACCGGAACCCCGACGGCAAAACCAACCGCGTGTTCTGCACCACCATGGGAGCCGCCACCGACCTCTCCAACGAGGGGCTCCGCCGGATGGTCATCAACGCCGTCCTCTGGGGCTTTTCACTCGAGATCCCTGCCAAAACCGACGTTCGTTTCGTCGATGAATACGCGCCGGCCCCCTACTCCTTCAAGGGCTACCGTCGCGGCCTTAATCCCGATGATCATGCCCTCGGAAAAGTCCTGCCGCCCGGCACACCGCCGCCCCTCTCGACTCCGAATAAAAAGTCCTAACGCTCCCGCTCCTCCCTATGAAAATCCACCTCACCTCCCTGTTCCTATTCTCGGCAGTTGCTTTCTCCGCACCCGTCTCTGCCGCCGAGCCCAAGCCCATTCGCGCCCTGCTCATCACCGGCGGCTGCTGCCACGACTACGGCCTCCAAGCCAAAGCGCTCACGGGGGCCACCGAGAAACTCGGGCCCATCACCTGGACCATCGTCAACGAAGGCGGCTCAACCAAGAACGCGAAGATCAAACTCTACGAAGACCCCAACTGGGCCAAGCCCTACGATGTCGTTGTCCACAACGAGTGTTTCGCCGACCTCGCCGATGCTGACTACACCCGCAAGATCACCCAAGCGCACCGCGGTGGCACGCCCGCCGTGGTGATTCACTGCGCGATGCACACCTATCGCACCCTCGCGATCGATGATTGGCGCGAATTCCTCGGCGTCACGAGCCGCAAGCACGACCACCAAGCCCACTACGCCGTCACGCCGACCGCCGCCGCTAAGAACCATCCCGCCATGCGCGGGTTTCCCGAGCAATGGGTCACGCCCATGGACGAACTTTACATCATCGAAAAAACGTGGCCGAAGACCACCGTCCTCGCGACCGCCGTCAGCGAAGCCGATGGCAAGACCTACCCGTCGATCTGGACCAACGATTTCGCCGGCACGCGCGTCTTCGGCACCACTTGGGGCCACGGCAACGTCACCTGGCACGATCCCGTGTTTCTCACCATGATCGCCCGCGGCGTACGCTGGGCCGCGGGCCAGGAGAACTGACCCTCGCGGTTTCCAACGTCATCCCCATGCCCCGCCTAACCCGTCGGAATTTCCTCGGCTCTGCCGCCGCCCTCGCCAGCTGCTCCCTCGTGAGGACGTCCGCGCAATCAGCACCAGCCATCACCAGTACGGGCCCCATCCTCGGCCAAGGCGACTTCCGTTACCGCGTCGTGCCCGGCTGGGGTATCCTCGATTCCACGACGCCCGTCAAAGATTGCCACGGCCTCGCCCGTGATCGCGCCGGCCACATCATTCTGCTGACGAATCATCCGGCCAATAACGTGATCGTCTACGACCGGCAGGGGAAACTCGTGCACAAGTGGGGCACTCGATTCCCCGGCGCGCACGGCCTCTCCCTCGTCACCGAAGGCACGCGCGAGGTTTTGTTTATCACCGACCTCGCCACCCACCGCGTCGAGAAAACGACGCTCGATGGCACCACGCTCGATGAGTGGCTCTGGCCCGAAGCGACGGGGAAATACGATAAAGCAGACCAGTATCGCCCTTCGTGGACGCTCCACCTGCCGAATGGCGAGTTCTACGTCCTCGATGGTTACGGTCGCGACTATATCGTCCACTACGGTGCGGACGGAAAATTCCGCCGCATCTTCGGGGGCGCCGAGGGCGGCATCACTCACTGGGGCCCGCACGCCGGCATGATCGATCTGCGCCGCCCCGCCGCCCCTTCGCTGCTCATCGCTATGAGCGACCAACAGTATTTACTCAGCCTGAGTCTCGACGGCCAGAAACTCGCACGCGTTGACCTACCCGGCGGCAATCCCCGCCAAATCCGCCAGCACGGCAAAAACTTCTTCGTCGCCCACCTCGCCGACAATTGGCCCAAAGACCGCGCCAGTCGCGGGTTTCTTTCCGTGCTCGACGAACATCTGCGCGTCGTTGCCAACATCGCCGGCACCGCGCCCGTCTACGACGACACCGGAAAACTCCAGCCGATGCGCCACCAAGAGGACATTTTCATTCACCCCCACGACGTGCTCGTCGACGATGATGGCAGTATCTACGTCGCCCAGTTCGCCTCGAACCAGACCTACCCCATCAAGCTCGAGCGCGTGTGATCGGGCGGGCCGGCACGTCCCCGTGCCCGCATTCCGAATCCACTACTGTGCACTCACCACCCAGTCGGCGCGGGCAGGGGCGCGCCCGCCTATCGCGAACGACGAAGGCACTCCCTCACGGCAACCACGGATACTTCCTCGCGTCAGGTTTCCGCTTTTCGCGTTGCGCCGAGTGAAACTCCTTCGCCTCCTCGCTCATGTAATAGAGCAGCGTCGCATTACCCGCGAGTTCCTGAATGCCCGCCTGCCCGTCGAGCTCGGCGTTGAATCCGCTCTTCAGCAGCCGAATCGCCAGAGGGCTATGCCCGAGAATTTCATGGGCCCATTTCACGCCTTCGGCCTCGAGCTCCGCCACGGGCACGACCTTATTAACCAGCCCCATGTCGAGCGCTTCGGCGGCGTTATACTGCCGACACAGATACCAGATTTCTCGCGCCTTTTTCTGGCCGACCACTCGCGCCAAGTAGCTCGACCCAAAACCGCCGTCGAAGCTGCCCATCTTCGGACCCACTTGGCCGAAGATCGCGTTATCTGCCGCGAGGCTCAGATCGCACACGACGTGCAGCACGTGACCACCCCCGATCGCGTAACCCGCCACCAGCGCGATCACGACCTTGGGCATCGAGCGGATGAGCTTCTGCAGATCTAGCACATTCAGCCGCGGAACCCCGTCGTCACCGATGTAACCGGCGTGACCGCGGACGCTTTGATCCCCGCCCGCGCAAAACGCGTACTTCCCATCCGTATGCGGTCCGGCTCCGGTGAGCAGGACGACGCCAATGTCCGGATCTTCGCGTGCGTCGCTGAACGCAGCAAACATCTGCGTGACCGTCTCCGGCCGAAACGCATTGCGCTTCTCCGGCCGGTTAATCGTCACCTTGGCGATGCCGCCAGCTTTGTGGTAAAGAATATCGGTATAAGTCTTCGCAACTTTCCAATCGGGAGTCATGGCGAGGAGCGTGGAGTTTTTAGGTGAATTGTCCACCGACCAGAGCAGTATCCTCCATAGCAAGCTGATTTTGGCCGACCCATAAAACTGCTTGGAGCCGCCCTCCTCTTACGGGATGCTCCGCCTTCCTATGAGTGCTCCCTCGACTACGCCCATCAAGACTGGGGCACAAGCTGCGCTCTGCGTGGGTGCGCTCGGCGTCGTCTTTGGCGACATTGGCACGAGCCCTCTCTACGCCATGAAGGAGTGCCTCGCGCAGCTCGCACCCGGCGAACGCGCCGAGGGCGTACTCGGCATCCTCTCGCTTATGACGTGGGCACTCCTCCTCGTCGTGTGTCTCAAATACATCGGCTTCGTCATGCGCGCCGACAACCGCGGCGAGGGCGGGGTTTTTGCCCTCCTCGCCCTGAGTCACTCCAAAACCGACTCGAGCAAACCCAACAGCAAGATCGGCTTCACGGTGCTGGTTATCCTGATCGGTGCCGCGCTGCTCTATGGCGATAGCGTCATCACCCCCGCCATTTCTGTGCTGAGCGCCGCCGAAGGCCTGAAGGGCTTCAGTCCCGCCTTCACCCCTTACATCACGACCCTTGCGTCCATCATTCTCGCCGGTCTTTTTTGGTTTCAACGCAAAGGCTCCAAAACCATCGGAGGTATTTTCGGCCCTGTGATGGTCCTCTGGTTCCTCACCCTCGGGCTGCTCGGGCTCTGGCAAATCAAGGACGCCCCGCAGGTCTTTGCTGCGCTGAACCCGCTCCTTGGCCTCAAGCTCCTCATTTCACATCCCGGCGGGGCCATTATCATCCTCGGTTCCGTCGTGCTGTGCGTGACCGGGGCCGAAGCGCTCTACGCCGACATGGGCCATTTCGGGCGCCGCGCGATTGGTCAGGCTTGGTATTTTTTCGCTTTCCCTGGCCTCCTGCTGAACTACTACGGCCAAGGTGCCTACGTCATCGGCCACCCTGATTCGACCGCGAATCCTTTTTTTGCCCTCGCCCCGCCCGGCTGGGGCCAGCTCGCACTCACCCTGCTTTCGATCGCCGCCGCCATCATCGCGAGCCAGGCCGTCATCTCCGGCGCGTATTCCCTGACTCGCTCAGCGATTCAACTCGGCTACTTTCCCCGTCTGACGGTCACCCACACCAATGCCGACCAAGTCGGTCAAATTTATGTGCCGTTGATCAACACCGCCCTCGCGCTCGCCTCGATTGCCGTCGTCCTCAATTTTGGTTCTAGCGACCGCCTCGCCTCCGCCTACGGCATCGCTGTCACCGGTACGATGATCGTCACAACCTACGCGTTTTACATCGTGATGCGCCATTCGTGGAAATGGCCCCTCTGGCGCGCCCTCGCCCTCTGCACGGTCTTTATGTGCATCGATGCGGTCTTCTTCGTCGCCACGTTGCACAAATTCATGGACGGCGGCTGGCTCCCGATCGCCATCGCTGCAGCGGTCATCGCCATCATGCACACGTGGAAATCCGGGAAGACGGAGATTTTTCGCAAAGTCTACGCTAACGAAATCACCGAGGCCGAGCTGTGCAACATCGCCGCCAGCAAGCACGTCATCCGCGTCCGTGGCACAGGTGTTTTCATGGCCGGAAATCCTCGCGGCACTCCCCTCGTCCTGCTCCATCACGTCAAAGCCAACAAGGTCCTCCACGAAATCGTCGTGCTCCTCAGCGTCACCGCCAAGGAAGTGCCCCAGGTGGCCGCGAGCGACCGCCTCGAAGTCCGCGAAATCGGCGAGGGCGTGTGGCGCGCCATCGCCCACTACGGCTACATGGAATCACCCGACGTCGCGTCGCTGATCGAACGCATTCGTGACGCCGGCGTGCCGCTAAAGCCCAACGAGGCGACCTATTATTTCAATCGCGAGATGATCATCACCGGTGGCGAAGCCGACATGTGGGAGTGGCAAAAACACTTCTACGGCTTCCTTAGCCGCAACGCCCGCCAAGCCCGCGACTACTACAACCTCCCTCCGATGCAGATCATCGAGGTCGGCCTCCCCATCCAATTGTAGGCGCTAGCCGACCGCCGACTGCAGCCGCGCGTCTCCCTATCCGCCCTACCCCAGCACCGCCGCGACGTCGGCAAACAGCTGCTTCCGCATCGCCGCATCGGCCCGGCGATCCGTCGGTACCTCCAGCACGCGAATCCCACTCGCCGGCAGCGTCGTCACCAGTTCCGTAAAATGCGCCCAGTCACGCACCGCGACGTGCTCCCCACCGTAAGCCGAAACTAATTTCGCAAAGTCGACTTCTTGCGGCGTCGCAAAATATTCCTCAAAGGGCGGATCAAACTGCGCGACCGGCAGATGCCCGAAAATTCCGCCGCCGTGATTGTTGATCAACACAATCGTCAGCGCCCCGCGCAACTTCGGCCGAATCAAGAAGCCGTTCGTGTCGTGCAACAGCGCAAGATCGCCCGTGAGCAACACCGCCGCCCGCTCGGCACCATGCGCCACACCCAGCGCCGTAGACAGCGTGCCATCGATCCCATTAGCCCCGCGATTGCAGAGCGGACGCAGCCCGCGACTCCCCGCCGGCACCACATACTCCACATCCCGCACCGGCATCGAATTTGAAACCATCCACGGCGTTCCCGCCGGCAAGTGCTGCGCAAGCAACCACGCCGCCTTCGCTTCAAACATCGCGCTCGTCCCCGCCAACCGTGTATCGAGCGCCAGCCGCACCTTGCGCTCATACGACGCCCACATGCGCTCGTAGCCATTAGGATCCGTCGCCACCGGCAACTGCGTCACGAGCCCAGCCAAGGACACGGCCACGTGCCGCGTGCGGCCGTGTAATGCGTCGCGGTTATCGCCCCGCTCGCTGACCAGCAGCGTCGGCACATCCGCCGTCTGCAACCACTCGCGCAACACCTTGCTCGTCGGCCAGCCCCCCAAGCACAGCACACTCTCCGGTCGCAGCCGCTCGGCCGTGTGGGCGTTCCGCAAGATCGCGTCATAGGTCGTCACCAACTGCGGCACGACGTTCGCATAATGTCGCAACGGCGACAGACCGTCTGCCAACACCGGCCACCCGAGGCGGCGGGCAACGTCTCCTACCGCCGCCGCATACGCCGCCGGATCGGCGGGCTGCGCCGGCCCGACGACAATCACGCCGTGTCCGTCCGCCATCAACCGCGGCACATCCGTATGCAGCGCACGCTCGCCCGGCGGTCCGACGTGCCTAAAAAACCGCTCCCAATCGATTCCCGCAACCGACCTCGCTGTGATCCCGCCATCGTCGATCGGCGTCAGCGGATCGCGAAACGGCGCATTCAAATGCACCGGACCGCCCCCCGCACCCATCGTCCGCCCCACGGCGTGCGCCACCGTCTGCCGCAAGTAACTCAACCGCGCCTCGCTCGCTTCCGGCACCGCGAATTCATGGAAAAAATTCACGTGCCCGCCGAACAACTGCTGCTGATCGATCGTCTGCCCCGACGCACACGCCCGCATCTCGGGAGGACGATCCGCCGTGATCACGAGTAACGGCACCCCACTTTCCTGCGCCTCGATCACAGCCGGAAAGTAATTCGCCCCCGCCGTGCCGCTCGTGCACACCAGCACCGTCGGCCGCCCCTCCCGCTTCGCGATCCCCAGCGCAAAAAACGCCGCCGACCGCTCGTCGAGTACCGCCACCGTCGCAATCTCCGGCTGACGCACCAGGGCAAACGTCAGCGGCGTCGACCGCGACCCCGGAGAAATCACCGCCTGCCGCACGCCGAGCCGCCTCAACGTCTCCGCGAGCACACTACACCAGAGAGAATTCACATTACTGAAGTCGAAATGAGTCGGAGCGTTCATGGTGTAAGCAAGGCGTCGCGCATGGCCTTAAACTTCAGCTCGGTTTCCGCAAACTCCTTCTCCGGCGTCGATCCCGCGACGATCCCCGCGCCGGCGTAAACCCGGGCCGTCGATCCCTCCACCAACGCTGATCGGATGCCCACAAAAAACTCCCCCCCTCCCCGGGCGTTGAGCCAACCCAGCGCCCCCGCATAGAGCCCCCGAGGAAATCCCTCCAATTCCCGGATACACCCGACCGCTGCCTCCCGCGGACTCCCCCCGACCGCCGGCGTCGGATGCAGCGCCGCGAGCACGTCGAGCAAACGCACCGCCTCCGGCAGCACCGCGCGCACCGGTGTATTCAAGTGCTGGACATTCGCCAGTCGCCGCAACTGTGGTTCCGGTAAAAACTCCAGCTCCAGTCCCAGCGGCGTGAGCCGTGCCACGATGTCATCGAGCACGTCGCGCTGTTCCCGCAAATCCTTCTCGCTCCCGCGCAACACCGCCGCGAGCGCCGCATCCTCACTCGCGCCCGCGCCGCGGCGGATCGATCCCGCCAGCGCCTCCGTCTCCAGCACGCCCTTACTCACCCGCACCAAACGTTCCGGACTCGCCCCGATAAAACTCGGCCCGTGCCCATTCGCGAACGAGAACGAATAACAGTCGGGAAAACGCTGCCGCAGCCCGTTCAGCACTCGCAGTGGATGCAGCGGCTGATCCGCCTGCAAATCCAGCGCCCGCGCCAATACGATTTTTTTGAATTCCCCGTTGCCGATTCGCTCCAAGGCGCGCGCCACCACCGCGCGATAATCACCGGCCTCCGCTTTCGTGAAACAGGGGGCCGCTTGCTCCCCACTCTCCATCCCATTGGCCTCACGATACCGGAAGCCCTTAAACTTCGCATGGGCCCGCCACACCCGGTCCGCCAACGCGGTGAGATCCACCTCCGGAGCGACCAGAACATTCGCCACCGCCGTCGTCGTCGTTCCCGCCTTGGCCACCTGCCAGCGCGGCACAAATACCCGCGCCGCCGGAAAGCGCTCGCCCGCCTCAACCTCATCACGGAACGCGAACCCTGCAAAAAAATGCGGACCGCCAAACGGCGCGTTCACATCGCCCACCGCGATTGTCTGCGCGAGCGTCGCGTCGACGAAGCGTTGCACGGCTGCAAATCGATCCGGCCCTTTAGCCTCAAACGCCACCGCCACTTCCGCTCCGGCAATCGCGGTCTCAATCCCCGGTCGTTCCGTATAAAAATGCGGCTCACCCGGCTCAAAAATCGACTCGAGCACCGCGAGCGGATCCAGCGCGTCGACCGCCAGCGAGATGCTCACCAACTTGGCCTGGCCCGCGCGCACCGCCGCATCTCGGCATTGCGTCAAAAATGCGCGTAACGCATCCGGTGACGCGTTCTGAGCGGGATGGATCGGAAGTATCGTCATAGGTAGGAGCCTGCTTGCAGGCGATTCCGCCACCACGCGTTTTCCATTGCCGACGCGCGCGCCCCTACGCCTTGGCCACCGGTACCGTTGCCTTCTCCGGCGGTGCCGGCCGCGGAAACAGCACCAACGCACCCGCGACCTTGGCGCCCGTAAGTTTGCCACCCCAATTCAATTCGTCACGCCACACGGCACCCGGCGTGTAGCCGAGCACCGCGTTGATTTTCTCCGTCGTGGATGGCATTACATGTTGCACGGCGGCGACCACCAGCCGCAAGGCTTCTGCGATGGTGGCCAGCACCGTGCGCAGGAGCGCCTGATCGTTCGCTTCGGTCGACTTGCCGAGCTTCCAGGGCGCCCGCTTTTCAATGTAGGCATTCGTCTCGGTCAGAAACACCATCGCCCGCTCGAGCGCCGTGTGAAACTGATAGCCTTCGCACTGTGGGATAAACTCGTCGCGAGTCTGGGTCCAGAGGTCCCGCAGACTCTTCTCGAGCGCTTCTTCGACTTCCGCCGCCGGCACGACGCCCGCCGAAAAACGCGTCGTCATGTTCAGCGTGCGATTCACCAGATTCCCCAAATTATTCGCGAGTTCGCTGTTGTAGCGCACCAAAAACTGCTCCCGCGTGAAGTCGCTGTCTTGCCCAACGTTCATTTCACGAATGAGAAAATACCGGAAGGCGTCGGCCCCAAACTCGGCCACGAGGTCGAGGGGATTGAGTGCATTACCCGTACTCTTCGACATTTTCGATCCGCGCGTCATCCACCAACCATGGGCGATGATTCCCTTCGGCAGAGAAATCCCCGCCGCCTTGAGCATGATCGGCCAATAGACCGCATGCGGCGGCACCAGAATATCTTTACCGATCACATGGTGCGCCTCCGCCCAAATCTCGGGCCGATCGACCACCGCTGAATAGTAATTCAGCAGCGCATCGAACCACACGTAGGTCACGTAGCCGTCGTCGAACGGCAGGGAAATACCCCACTCCAACCGCTCCCGCGGACGCGAGATGCACAGATCGTTCAGCGGCTCCTTCAAAAATTCCTGCACCTGCTTCTGCCGATATTGTGGGAAAATAAAATGCTCGTTCTTCGCTAGGAAGTCCACGAGCCACTCCTGATACTGCTTCAGCTTAAAGAAGTAGTTCGACTCCGCTATCTCGGTTACTTCACCGAAGAGCTCCGGCCACGTGCCGTCCGGCAACCGGTCCTTGTCCTGCAAGAATTGCTCCTGCCGGGCCGAGTAAAACCCCGTGTATTCCGCTTTGTAGATTTCGCCCTTGTCGAAGAGTTGCTGGAGAACCGCCCGCACGACTTGCTGGTGCCGCTCTTCGGTCGTACGAATGAAATCGTCGTTCGAAATATTCAGCTTCGGTAAGAGCGCCCGAAACTCCGCGCTCACTTCGTCGCAAAATTGTTGGGGAGGTATCCCCTTCTTCTTGGCACTCGCCTGCACTTTTTGGCCGTGTTCGTCGACCCCAGTCAGGAAATGCACCCGGTCCCCCATTTGCCGGCGGAAACGCGCAATGGTGTCCGTCAGGACTTTTTCATAGGCGTGGCCCAAGTGCGGCGAACCATTCACATAGTCGATGGCGGTCGTGATGTAGAAGGACTTCATGTCAATTCGGTCAGCCAATCGCGCCCACCGCTCAATGTCGAAAGTTTTGACGCACCCCGCTCTCCGCGGCAGGGCCCGACGCGATCACCTGCCTCCACCGGCGAGCATTTTTTGGCACGCCCTCCACGTCGTCCTCGCCGTCGCGCCGCCCTGACCACCATCCGTCTTACCGCATACGGCGTATCCACTCCGCCAACTGCGTCCACGCTCGGGCCCGGTGACTGATCGCGTTTTTCACAGCGTCACCCAACTCCGCGAAACTCGCAGTGTACCCCTCCGGCATGAAGAGCGGATCATAGCCAAAGCCTGCCCCACCTCGCGGCTCCTCGCTCAGCCTTCCGAGACATTTTCCTTCGAAAATATGCTCAACCCCAGCCGGTCCGGCGATGAAAAGCACGCACACAAAAGACGCTCCGCGCCGTTCGGCCGGCACTCCCCTCATCGTCGCAATCAACTTCGCCAGATTGGCCGCACCGTCGCCCTGCGATCCAGCATAGTAGGCCGACTCCACTCCGGGACCACCGTCCAGGGCATCCACACACAGTCCGCTGTCGTCCGCGAGCACCCACGCGTCCGCCGGCAATTTGATCCGTAACGCGAGTGCCTTCTTACGCGCATTGCCGATAAACGTCCCGGTGTCCTCGGCGACGTCCGGCATGCCGCCCACTGCCCGCGCGGAGATCATCTCGATTGGCAAATTTTCCGCAAACGCGAGCGCTTGCAGCTCGACCGCCTTGTGCGCGTTACCGGACGCCAAAAAAATTTTCATCGATCAACATCTTCTCCGGAAACACCACGCGCCCTCGCATCAAGGCATCCTCACCAAAAGACTCGTGGCACACATCCACCAACCGCACCCCCTGATCCAGCCGCTCCGGACGCAGTCCGCCAAAAACGCTCTTGGCCTTGTCATCCGCAAAAAATAACGGCGCTCGATAATTGAACAGGTAATCCAGCTGCCGCGCCCGCACTAATTCACTGAGGAGTTGCGCGCCGCCTTCGAAATACACCCCCGCGATCCGTTCTTCCGCACACTTCTTCCGAAAATCGGTGAACGAGACCCGCTGCGTCGCGGATTCGAAACACCACACCTTAATCCCCATATCGCGCAGTTTGCGCACATAGCCCAAGCCGCCATGCGGAGTCGTCACCACGATGGTGCGTTCGCGAAATTCATCCGTGAAGACCGCCGGGAGACTTTTGTCGACGACCGTCCGCAACAGTCCGTCGAATACAAAGCGCCATGGACACCATTCCGCCTCCCCAGCCCGCCGCGCCGTGAGCCGTGGGTTATCCTTCAAAACCGTCAGCGCCCCGACGGCGATGCCGGGGAAGAGCCGACGCCAGCGGTGCACATCCGCCCGCGAAGCCTCATTCGTGATCCACTGCGAATCACCCGTGCGGCTCGCAATTTTCCCATCCAACGTAGACGCCGACTTCGCAGCTAACATCGGCCCACCCGAGGTGATCCAGTGGTTAAAAATGAGGTTCAGATCCGTGCACTCACCCGCGAGCACTCCAGCGATCACCTCAATCCCCGCCGCCCGCAGCACTTCGTAACCCTTGCCGGCATGCGCTGGATTCGGATCGGTCGCTCCGATCACCACGCGTTTGATTCCCGACGCGATGATCGCATCGGTGCACGCACCGGTGCGACCCTGCGTCGAGCACGGCTCCATCGTCACATAGAGCGTCGCTCCGGGCTGCGGCGGTTTGCCGCGCGCCAGCAGAGCCAAACGCTCCGCGTGGGGCCCGCCATCCGGCGCCGTCGCCCCTTCCGCCACGACCTGTCCGTCCTCGACGATCAACGCCCCGACCATCGGATTCGGATGCGTCGTCCCCCACACGCCGCGCGCCAGGCCGAGCGCACGCCGCATCAAGACTTCGTGTTCAGCCGCGGACATAAGGGTTGGAAGCACGTTCATGGGCAACCGTCGTCTTAGGTCCGTGTCCGGGAAACACGACTGTCTTTTCCGGCAACGTGTAAATTTGACCGCGAATGGATTGCGCCAGCACCTCGAAATCTCCGCCCGGCAAATCCGACCGACCGACACTGCCACTGAACAACGCGTCGCCTACGAACACCGAGCCCGTCGCCGCGAAATAGAACAACACGTTGCCGGGACAATGTCCGGGCACATGCCGCACCTCGACGTCACATCCGAGCGCCGTCAGCCGCTCGCCCTGCACGACCCAGTGGTCCACGGGCACCGGCTCGAGCCCCAGCTTCTCACCCATAAACCGCTCCATAATTTCCGGCGTCTCGATCAAGTTCCGATCCTCCCGATGCGCGCGCACCCTGGCCCCGGTCGCCCGCACCACGGCCGCCCCACCCTGCGTGTGATCCCAGTGCCCATGCGTCAGCCACAGCTCCGTCAACGTGCACTTCTCCTTTTTCAAAATCGGTTCAACATCCGCCCAGACTTCTCCCGGCGCATCGATGAGCACGGCCTCGCCGCGTTCCGGCGCGGTCAGTAAGTAGGCATTGGTTTGGATCGCCCCGGCGGGCAGCACATAAAGATTCACGCTGCCAAGAGAGGGCGTTTTATAGGCCGCGCAACCGCGAAAATGCCGAGCCCTTCCCCCATCCGACCGCGTATCCACTCCCCTGACCCAGGCTTGCCCATCCGCGCGTTCCGAATGCGGAAACCCCGCCGATCCCGGTCGCGCCACTCCGTCCCCTCCTTGGCTCGGACCGCAAAACCCACCTGCATTTCGGCCACTACGCGGCAATACCGGCAGGTTATCAGAAACGCGGGTCCGCGATGCTCTGCCCAACCGCCACATTGAGCGACGGTTTTTACGAGCTGCTCGACGCGGCGAATCTCGACGAAGCAGCGCAGGAGAAAATCGCGCGACCCCGGCGGCAGCGCGGATTCAGAGTGGTCTTATTTCTTATTTTTGCCCGGCGGCTGATCAGTGCCGGAGTTGGCGCCGGGACGCGTCGAAGCAGGATCAGCGAGCATGCGAGGTTCGTTGAAAACGGTTTCACGGTCACCCTGTTGCTGCATCCATGCGGTGAGCTGGGCGCGCATTTCGCTGACACGGGCAGCGTGCGCCGGGAGCGCTGCGAGGTTGCGTTGCTCGAAGGGATCGGCGCGCAAGTCGTAGAGCTCGACAGCGGGACGCTCGTGATAACGGCGAACAATGGCTGCGGCGGCCGGATCGGTCTGGGCCTTTTCAAACCACGAGAGCCAGTAGCGGCCACCATCGCGCGCAAGGGCTTTGTCGATGTGCGTCGTGTGGGCAAACTCGGGGTGCAGGTTCACAATGAGTTTCCACTCTGCGGTGCGGACGGAGCGGATCGGGTAAACGTTCATGCGTCCGTCGCCACTATGCGTGGTGTAGATCGTCTCGCGGTGGGCGGTTGCGTGACCGCGCAACACGGAGAGAAAAGAGCGGCCGTCGAGAGCGGGCGGAACGGTCCCCGCAGCAGCCTCAATCAAGGTCGGGAGCAGATCGATCCACTGCACCATTGCCGCGGTGCGTGAGCCGGGCGCAATCACGCTCGGCCACGCGACGAGGAGCGGCACGCGGATGCCGGCATCGTAGAGATTCCACTTACCGAAGGGCCACTGCGCGCCGTGGTCACTGGTATAAACGAAGAGCGTGCGCGACGCGTCGAGATGAGTGCGGGTCAGCGCGCGTAGTTCGCCGAGCTGGGTATCGGCTTTGGTGATATCCGTATAGTAACGGGCCCGGAAAGCACGGGTCTCCGGCGTGTCAATGTGCGCGGGCGGCAGGTTGATTTTGGTCGGGTCGTAGCCGTCGAGATCAGGCCAAGGCACATGCGGCTCATGCGTGCCGACGAAGAGACAGAGCGGTTTGGAGCGATCGCGCTCGGCGAGGAATTCCCCAACGACGGCGGCGGCGTGGCTCGGAGCAGTGACGTCAAAACCGTGGCGCGTGATGTCATGGGGACCGTGAGCGACCTTGCCGAAAGCGGCGGTCTGGTAACCGAGGGCGCGGAGTTTTTCCGGGAGCGACGTGATGTCGTCGCGTTTGTAAGTGTGGTTATTCTCGGCCCCGTTGCGTGCGGGCATCAGGCCGGTGAGCATTGCGGAACGGCTCGGCGCACAGGAGGGCGAAGCGATGAAGGCGTGCGTGAACACGAGGCCGTCGCGGGCGAGTTGCTGCATGTGGGGCGTGCGCACGTCGGTCGCGCCGTAGGGCGTGGCGTCGAGCTGGGCGTGATCATCGGAGAGGAAGACGACGATGTCGGGGCGCGGCGCGGGCGCCGCGCTCAGCGGCGCTTTAGCCGCGAGGCACAAAAAGAAACCGCACAACGCGAGCGGTGAAACCAGCGAGCGAGTAAGTACTAAGCGCATAGAAAAAACATGGGGCGAGCGATCGACAGAGGTCGTTGGAACGGGAAACGGCGGAGGGAGGAACGCCGCGGTTACGATTTCTTTTTCGTCGCCCGGGGGCGGTAGGTCGCCCCGTTGTCGGCGGGGAGCGAGCGATGCCACGCGACGACGGCGGCGGCGAGGCGGGCGGTCTCGGCGGGTTGAGACGCGGCGAGATTTCTCTTCTCCCCGGGATCGGCGTCGAGGTCGTAGAGCTGTAGGGCCGAACCGTCGTAGGTGCAGAGGAGTTTCCAGCGACCGTCGCGTACCGCGAGATCGGGGAGTTTTTCGTCGCCGGCGAAAGCCGCGCGGTCGGGGGGACGACGAAAAAAGAGCGGTCGGCTGCGCGAAGCTTCGGATCGGCCGAGCAACGTTTCGCGCATGGAAACACCATCGAAGGTCGTCCCCGAAGGAGCCGAGACGCCCGCGATCGCCAGCAGCGTCGGCGCCACATCGATCGCGGAAAAATGCGACGCGCGATTGGCGGTGCCGACTTTTTTCGTATTCGTGAAACCGGGACCCCAGACGACGAGGGGCGAACGGACGCCACCTTCATAGAGCATGCCTTTGGTGCCCCGGAACGCACCCGCAGAACCGGCGCCGACTTCGGGCCCGTTGTCGGAGCAGACGAGAATCAGCGTGTTATCGCGCAACGCAGGATCAGAGCGGATCCGGTCGAAGAGTTTGCCGAGCTGACGATCCATCGACTCGAGGACGGCGTGGTAGAGACCGCGCTTGCCGTCGCGCCACTGCTCCACCGGCGGCCAAAATGGACTGTGCACATCATCCGGCCAGAGATTAACGTAGAACGGTTTTTGGTCGCGCGCGGACGCGTCGATGAACGCGAGCGCGGCATCGGCAAAGCCGGTCGTGATTTGGGAACGTTGCATCCAGGTCACCGGTTGACCAAGCCGCTCGGCGTCGGCCCAAATGCGCTCAGGCTTGTCATCGCCAGGCTTGAGGGTGAGCGGCAGGAGCTTGGGCCCCATGCCTTCGAAGTTCGTCAACGAGGTGTCGAAACCGTAGGCCGTGATCGGCGGAGCATCGTCGACATCGCGCTGGCCGCCCATGTGCCATTTGCCGAAATGGCCCGTGGCGTAGCCGGCGTCGTGCAACATCCGCGCGAGCACCGGTGCCTTCGGATCGAGCCACTGGGCCATGCCGCGCGCGTTGTTCTCAGCTCGGTTATTGAGGAAGGACGTGATGCGCCAGCGTTGTGGATACTGACCCGTCGAGAGGCCGACGCGCGAGGGCGAACAGATCGGCGAGGCGACGTAGAACTGTTCGAAGCGGAGGCCCTCGGCGGCGAGGCGATCAATCTGGGGAGTCTTCGCGTCCTGGTTACCGAAACAGGAAAAGTCGCCCCACCCCATATCGTCGACGAGGACCATAATGAGATTGGGACGGCGCGCAGGAGCCGGCTCGGCCGCGGCAACCCAGAGAGTGCTGCTCAGGAGTAACCAGACGGCGAAGAACGCGGAGAGCAAACGGACGGGCGATGGCATGGACGAAAGGAAGGATTCAGTTGGGGGACGCGGATTTCTTCTTTTTTCCGGCCTTGGGCGCGGGGGGGTCGCCCCGAGCGGCGGGCGGTCCGCCAACGATCCAATCTTTCGGAGGCACAAATCCGGCGCGGCCTTCGCTGTAGGCGCTAACGCCGGATTTTTGCCACGTCCCGAACTCGCGCAGCCCGGCATGCAGGCGCGCGACGATCTCGGGCTGTTGCGCGGCGAGGTCGGATTTTTCGGCGGGATCGGTGGCGAGGTCGTAGAGTTCGAGTGCGGGTTGGGTCGCCGGGCGATCCGGGAAAAAATCCCCGTGAGCAACCAACTTCCAGTTCCCCACATGCACGGAGGCATGGGCGTCGGCACTTTGATGCATGTAAGTAAACCACGGGCGTTCGGGCAACGGCGTGCCGCTGCGGAGGGCAGGCAGGAAATTTATGCCGTCGACGTCTTTCGCGGCGGAAGCGCCAGCAGCGGCGAGCACGGTAGGCAAAACGTCGATGTAGCCGATGCGTTGGTCGAAGCGTTTGCCGCCACTCACGCCACCGGCGGGCCAACGCATCGCGGCGCAGACGCGCGTGCCGCCTTCGTAGACGGTCAGCTTCGCGCCACGATACGGGCCGTTGCTCGAGCCGACGTTGAGAATCCCGCCGTTGTCGCTGAAGAAGAGTACCCACGTATTGGCAGCATCAGCACGCGCCTCGACGGCGGCGAGGATCCGGCCGATGGCTTGATCCATCGAGTCGACCATCGCCGCGTAGGTGCGTCGATCGCCGGTCAACAGGGGGTACTTCTGGAGATCCTCCTCTTTGGCCTCGTAAGGCGCGTGCGGGGCGTTGAAGGGAACGTAGAGGAGCCACGGCTGCCCGGCCGCGGCTTCGCGCACGAAGCGGGCGGCGGCGTTGCCGATCAGGTCGGTGGAGTAACCCGTCTCGCGCACCGTGCGGTCGTTCTCGTGCCAGTCGACTTCCCCGTCGCGCTCGTGCGTGCCGTAGCTGATCGCGCCGTTGTAGTGACCGTAAAAGCGCGTAAAACCGTGGGCCAACGGGAGGAACTCACGTTGTCCGTGGCCGAGGTGCCACTTGCCCATAATAACGCGTTCGCCATAGCCGGCAGCGCCGAGTAATTCCGGCAGGGTGTTCTCACTCGCGGGCAGACCGTAGCGCGACCACGGCGGAACGACCGCGCGCATGAGTCCAAAGCGGGCCGGCCAGCGACCAGTCATGAGTCCGGCACGCGTCGGCGAACACATGGGGCACGCCCGAAAATCGGTCAAGTTTACCCCGGTCGCGGCGAGGCGGTCGAGATTCGGCGTGGCGATGACTTTGCCGCCATTGAAGCCGACGTCGGCAAAACCAAGATCATCAGCGACGATAATGAGAACATTGGGCTGGCCAGCCTCCGCACCCGCGACAGACACGAGGGCGACGCCCAGCAGGAAAATGACACCAAGGATAAAATGCACGGGGATGAGGTGGATCGAACGTAAAAACCAAAAACTGACGAGAGCTATCTTATCAGCGGAAGGACGCCGAATACAACCGCGGAGCCACCCATTGGTCTGACGTATTTCCAGACCGAAGCCGGACCCAGTGACCAACGTTTCGCTTTGCGCTGGGCCGAGCGGAGTCTCCACCGGGCTCAGCCAAAAGCCATCGAGCCGGACCACCTCCGACGAACGAGATCACAGAAACGGATCGATGTCGCAGGCATCTCCGTCGCCCACGGAAAAGCGCACCACCGGCGCTCAGAACGTCGGAGAGAGAGTCACGTTTGTGCCCGCCGCCACCGTGAAATCTTCGCCCGTGCTCCAGCTTAGGTCGTTGACGAGAAACTTGAAGACGATGGGGCGCGCGGACTCGCCGAGGACACATTGCCATTCGCTGTTGCTCACACAGTTCATCAGGAGGCCTTGGTCCCAGCTCAACCCCGCACCTTCGCCACGCACGTAGAGCGCGTTGCCGAAGCCGATGTCGATCTGCGCCGTGATCGTCGCCACGACGGGCTTGGCTGCCACGACTTTGACCGCCGGTGCCGCGGCGCTCTTCTTCTTGGCCACAGGCTTGGCCGGCTTGAGAGCCGGCACAGTTTTACGAGCCGCGACGCCCACTTTCGCCCTAACCGGAGCAACCTTCGTCTCCGGAGCGGGCGATTTGGCGGCAGATTTAGAGGTATTTTTTTTCATTCCAGTGATGTTGTGATGAGAGATCGGACTAGCCCAGGTTCTCGTGACAGAGTAGCAAATGCTGCGCCAATGCACCAGTCGGCTCTTGGGGAAGTTACCCGGTCGTAACATTGGGCGTCAATAGGTGGGAGCAACCAAGCGTCTTCCCTGAACGCGCCGTTTCACGCAAGTGCGAGCATGCGCCTCATCGTTTACTCGAAATGATCTCCGCAGGGGATGCGGTCTTCCTCCGTTCTGCCGTGCTCGGCCATGGAGACGAAGTGGTGGACCGGAGCGGGATCAAACCGCTGACCTCGTCGTTGCGAACGACGCGCTCTATCAACTGAGCTACCGGCCCCCAAGAGGTGTTGGTATTGGGAAAACGCGGCACGCAAGTAAACACCAATATTTCCGCCCGCGGTCGGTAACACGCGGATAATTTCCGCCTGGACGAGCCGAACGATGTGCACGCGTCCCCTTCTCACGAACACCACTGCGCCATCCGCCAGAAATCCCCCACGCTGCATGTCCTCTTTGCCGGTTTCACCGGATCGATCCCCAGGCGCTTGCCGATCATCAACTCCTGGCGCAACGACTCCGCCCGCAGGTTGAGATTCAACCGAGTCGCTCCAGGTAACTCCGCCTCCTTAGCGAGCTTGGAGGCTGTCGCCAGCAGCTGCGCGCGGGTCGATTACGCAAGAAACACCCGCTTAGCCGCGGAAGCACCCCCACGCTGCTCACGAACCCGGACTCGCACACCCTCGCGATTCGTCCATTGATCACCACACTCGTGTCCACGACGACGAGCGGCCCATCCGGGTCGTGCGCCACGCAGCGCGGCCTAGAGATGACGAAACAGATAGACGATCATGGGAGCCCCGATCATGACCACCATCAGGCAATAGAGCAGCTGTTGAACCCGTCGGGCGCTCGCTTTTTCGGCTTCGGTTGCATCCATTTCGTCAGCGCACCAAAGGTGCCTACGCATGACAACGTAATACTACCAGCCGCACGGATCCTTTCGCTCGTTGGAAATTTATGGGCGCCCCCCTCCGCCTTGCTGAGTGCCCCCGCCAGCACCAAACTCGCCACGGCCTCTCATGGTAACGTTCTATTCCGCCACTCCTTTTTCATTACATCACTGCCCTTTCTGGTGCAGCCGATGTTCGCGCGCCTCATGCTTCCTCGG
>CANIJN010000009.1 GCA_947467625.1 Opitutia bacterium
CCGCCTCAGCGTGGCCGGCGATTACGGTCAATCCCGCCGCTGGTTCGGCCGCCATCGCGTCGCCGTGCTCGCCGAGGCCTCCATGCAGGATCGCCTCCGCCGTTGGCGCGACGAGATCCTCGTGGACGAGCGGAATATCCCGATCGTCAATGCCACGACGGCCGAGAACGCGCAGAATCAACTCACGCGCCGCAATTACATCACCGAAGGCGACTACACCACCTACTACGGTGCCGACCCCACGTTGCCCGTCGCGCCCTTCGTTTACAACGGCCGCACCTACACGAGCACCTATGCCTCCCGCGCGCGGGCGAACACGCAAACGGTGAAGGACATCACGAGCTTCATGTTCGCCGCGCAGAGTTTCTTTCTGAAAGACCGCCTCGTGACCACGGTCGGTGCGCGCCGCGACACCATCAAGTTCAAGAACGCGCAAGAGGAGCGCGTTAACGATCCCAATGACCCTCGCGTGACCTCGAAGCTCATTGCCGCCGGCGAGTGGTATTTCGACGGGAACTACGTGCGCCACCGCTACGAGCCCACGACGTTCACCGCTGGCGGCGTGCTCCACGCGACTAAGCGCCTCTCGCTCTTCTATAATATGTCGCGCAATAACGGCCAGCCCCGCTTCGACCGCACGGTGCTCCCGAACGGTGAAGTGCCCGAGCCCACTGAAGGCCGCGGCCGCGACTTCGGCGTCATGCTCGATGTGCTCGGCGACGACCGCCTCTTCATCCGCACGACGTGGTTCGAGACGCAGCAGCTCAACGACTCGCCGATTCTCCCCGGGAGCAACGCGCTCGGCGTGGATAACCTCACGACGATGCTCACGCAGCTCCGCAACACCGGGAAAATCTCGCAAGCCGACTACGACCGCCAGGCCGTCACCTGGACCTCTGCGTCCATCGACATTTTTACCAAGGGCCTCGAAGTCGAGGTGGTGGCCAACCCCACGAAGAGCCTTACGCTCCGCGCCAGCTACTCGCACTCGGAGCGCCGCCGGGAGAATTTCTTTACCGAGGTCTTCGACTTTTTCGGTACCCGGGTGCCGCAGTGGCGCGCGCTGCTGAAGAATAATCCGACGGAACTCGCCGCGTTTGAAACCGCGGTGAGCGAACTCTACAGCGAGCTGGATTACCAAGTGGACCGGCAGAATTCCCCCTTCGGATCGCGCCCGCACAAGCTTAACGGCACCGCCCGCTATGCCTTCCGCGAAGGCGCGCTGCGCGGGGCGTTCGTCGGAGGTTCTGTGCGCTACAACGGCAAGAATTTTATGAGCTGGGACAAGGCGACCGGCTATATCTACTGGGGGAACGAGTCGCTGCTGGGCGACGCGTTCGCCGGCTATCGTTTCCGCCTGCCGCAGACGAAAATCAACGCGACCGTGCAGCTCAACGTGAAGAACGTCGGCAACCACTACCTCGCGAACGTCGGTCGCTACAACGACAACTACACGGGCGTCCGCCGCGTGTATCTGAACGAGCCGCGCAGCTTCCGTCTGACGACGACGTTGGAGTTTTGAGGCGGACCCGCGCCGTTGCACAGAATGAAACCGACGGTCCCGACGATCCCTGCCAACTGCCTCCGCTGCGGAGTGTGTTGTTTTTCTGAATCGGCGGAATACGTCTGGATCCGTGGTGATGATTGGTCGCGCCTGGGCGACGAGGCGGACCGCCTCGCGCACTTCATCGGACACCGCGCGTTTATGCGGATGCGCGATGGACATTGCGCGGCGCTCGATGTGCGGGTGACGGCTGACGGCGCGAAGGAGTTTTTTTGTACAATCTACGAGCGTCGCCCGGAAATCTGCCGCGACCTCGGCCGCGGCTCGCCCGAGTGTGAGGCGGAACTCGAGCTGAAAAGTTGCATCACGAAGGGTCGACCGTCGCCCCGAGACGCCACGACCGAGCCATTTGTCACTTAATAAGTGACAAATGGATGCGGCGTCTTTCCGGGTTTTATTCCACGCTCGCCAGAGCGGACGGGCGGTTTACGTTTCCGCGCCATGGCATGGCGCATCGACGAGAGCGTAATCCGGGGTGAAATCGACAACCGCACGCGCGACCGCGTGACGGGGCGCATCTGGTTTGAGGGCCGCGCAGAGCCGGTGGAACTTAATCTCACGGGCAACGCGTGGCGTGATCTCGCGGGGCGGCGCTTGGAGTTTGTGAACCCGGTGGCGGTGAAAAAACCATTGTCGGCGGATGACATCGGCGGTTTTGCGACGCGACAGACCGGTGCGATTGGCGACTGCACGGCGTCGCGCAAAGTGAAGGTGCCGGAGGTGACGATGGACGAGTTGATGGAGCTGTTTAAGCAGCGGAAACCGTTTCCCTGGCATTGGGGCAACAGTCTCTACCTCGAGTGGTTCAGCGAGACGAACGGGCGGGTCGTAATCGAGTCGGCGAGCTACTTGCTCACGGTGTCGCCGGACATGACGTGGGACATGACGGCGGACGAGGAAGCGGCGCAGCAACGCACGAATGCCGGGGCGATGGGCGGATTCATGCAGCAGCTCGGCGAGGCGGTGGCGAGCGAAGAGGGCGGGGCGCTGGGCGAGGACAAGGGGTGGAACGAGGGTGCGCCGCAGAGCGAAGCGGAGGCGGAGAAAATGCAGAACGACAGCGACCGGCTTGCCGATCGCATCAATGCGCGGCTGCAGCGAGAGGGTCCGGACGCGGACTACGAAAAAATCCTCGAGGAAGAACGTGAGCGTGGCGCACGGGAGCGCGGTGAGAAGCCACTCACGCCGGAGGAGGCAGCGCAGCGCGCGGAGTGGGTCGCTGAGATGAACGCGGCGGCGGCGGCGGCGCTGGCCAATCCCGATCCGGAGATCGCCGCGGAGATTCGACAGAAGCATCCGCTCGCTGAACAGCTGTTTGCACTGTCACTGCGTTTGATGAAGGAACCCGAGGCGCGGGGTTGGGTGCCGGCCGACGCAGGCGAAGAGCATCCGCTGATCGAGTTGGGGGCTTCGGCCGCGAAGGCCGGGGCTAAGTTGGCGGGCGGGCTCAATGGCCGCGAGTGGCCGCCGACCGTCGATTTGTGCGGTGGTGTGATTGTCCAGCTGAAGCGCGCGCGCGAATTTTTGGACGATGCGCTCCGGGCCGCCGAGGCGTGCACGGAAGAAGGTTGGGGTGAGATGGCGTGGCTCGCGGCGGTGTGTGCGGAACTGGAGCAAATCGCGCGGGAGTGTGACGGGTTGATTGCCGAGCTGCGCGCGAAGCTGGAGCGTGGGTGCGATTGAGGAACGCGCAGGTGCGGCCGATTTTGTAGGCCCGTTCCGGTGGCCGGGCGGGGTCGCGAGGACTGACGCGGAGTCGGCCGGATCGCCGAGTTTCCCCACCAAGGCACCGAGGTCAGAGCAGCTTAAAACCGTGCTCGCGGAAGTGGCGGTCGAAGGCGAAGGCGTGGGTGATGGCTTCTTCACGCATGACGACGAAGCTGGTGGCGTCGACGAGGCTGAGGGCTTTGCGACCGGAACCGAGCACGTGGGTTTTAGCGACGGCGAACTGGTGCTCGGTGACGTGGTGGAGGTCGATCACGGGCAGATAATTTTCGGTGAATTTTTGGACGGCGGCGAGGCCGAGGCGATTTTGGAGCAGGGCCCACGCTTCGAGACGCACGTAGTCCGTCGAGGCAAGGGTGGCGCGACCATCCATGAGCTCGGCCCAAATCCGCGTGGCGCGCACGTGTTCGTCTTGTTCCTCGTCGAGGAGGCAAATCAACGCGGACGTATCGACGAAAACTACCACGACTTGAGTTCGCCGAGATACTTGTCGTGGTTCAACGCGAGATCTTTCACGCCGGAGCGAAATCCGCCGACGGCGAGCTTGGCGCGCTGCCATTTGTCGAGCGCCGCTTTTTTTCCGGAGGGGGCGGCGAGGTGGAGGTCGACGCTTTCGCGGACGAGCGCGGCCATGGGTTGCTTGCGGCGGCGCGATTCGGTGCGCAGCGTCTTGGCTTGGGCTTCGGTGAATTGGACGAGGAGGCGGACCATGGTGATATCACTGTGGGTGGGGCGATATCAGGGTCAAGGCGGCGGAAGGAGGTGGGAAAACCGCTGGTCCCTCGGAGGGCGGGAGGCGCGGGAGGGTGGTGTGCTCAGGTGATCCAACGCGCATGGAAATCGTGGCGGTCGACGGGCCACGTGCGCCAGCGAGGGAGCGGGGGGTTCGCGCCGGGGAGAGACACGCGGGCGGCTTCGGCGAGGTTGTGACAGACGACGCGCAAGTCGGCTGCGCACCAGAAGTCGGCGGTGGTGGCGGGATCGGGTGCGTGGTGAGTGGCGAGGAGCGCGGCGCGGGAGAGGACGAGGCCACTCATCGGGGGGAGGGTGCAGCCTAGCGTCACGAGGACGCCTTGGAGGCGGGAGAGCACGCCCTTGCCGCCGGTGCTGTGTTCGCTGACGACGACGGCGGCGGGTTTGCCAAGCCAGAGGGCGGTGCCCTCGTGGGGCGTGGCGTCTTCGAGGAATGTTTGGAGGACGCTGCTCCACGAATCCCAATGCGTGCCGGTGCCGAGGAGGAAGCCGTCTGCGCGGGAGAGGGCGGAAAGAAGCTCAGAGCTGAGAGCGGAGTCGCGTATAGGCTTCGCCACGCGATCTGAAGGAAGCTCAGAGCCGGAACTAGCAAGATCGGCGAGGGTGAGACTTTCGACGGTGGCGCGGCGGGCGAGGTGCCGGTGGGCGCGGGTGAGGAGGATGGCGGTGTTGCCGGTGTCGCCGGCGAGGGAGGCGTTGAGGAGGAGCAGGTGGGGGCGGCAGGCGGGCATGGATGCAGCGTTATTTGTCTGATTTGTGGGATTGCCGGTGACTTCGGAAGGCCACGTAGAAGGAGAGTGCTGCGATTGCGAGTGAGCCGAGCGCCGGAGTATCGCGATCTCCGAGCGCGTAGAGGCCGACAGCCAACATGAATAGGCCAAAGATAATGCTGAACCAGACTCCGAAACGGTGAAAATCACGCATAGGCTGCTACGAGGTGTGTTAAGTTTACTCCGTGCCCTCATTGAGCGTGCGGAGGTATTCGGTGTAGCTGAAGACGCGGTTGCGGCGGTGGCCGGTGATTTCGCGGACGATGCCTTGTTCGACCAACACGACGAGGGCGGTGTTGGCGGTGGGTGCAGTGAAACCGAATTTGGCCACTAGGCGTGTGACGGTGATTACGGGTTGTTTTTGCAGGACATCATGGAGCTTGATCGCCGAGGTGCCTTTACGGCCGAGACGGTGGAGGCGCGCGCGGTCTTGCTGGAAAACTTGGAGCAGGCGGCTGGCGGTGTCGGCGGCTTGGTTGGCGGTTTCTTCGACACCTTGGAGGAAAAAATCGAGCCACTCTTCCCAAGTGCCGTGGGTGCGGACGCTCTGGAGGAGTTCGTAGTAAGTGCTGCGGTGTTTTTTTAGAAACAGGCTGAGGTAGAGCAGCGGTTGGGGGAGGACGCCGTCGTGGCAGAGCAGCAGCGTGACGAGGAGTCGGCCGGTGCGGCCGTTGCCATCGAGGAAGGGGTGGATGGTCTCGAATTGCGCGTGGGCGAGGCCGGCGCGGACGAGGGAGGGCACGTCGTGGTTGTGGAGAAAGAGTTCGAGCGAACCCATGCAAGCGAGGACTTGATTGGGCGGGGGCGGCACGAAGAGGGCATTGCCGGGGCGCGAGCCGCCGATCCAGTTTTGCGAAGCGCGGAACTCGCCGGGCTGTTTCTCGCTGCCGCGGCCTTTCGCGAGGAGGACGCCATGGACTTCTTTGATGAGGCGGAGGGAAAGGGGGAATCCTTCGGCGAGGCGTTTCGTGCCATGCTCCATGGCGGCGACGTAGTTGGAGACCTCGGTGACGTCGTCGAGCGGTGCGCCGGTGGCTGCATCGTTTTCGAAGAGGAGGAGTTCAGAAAGGGAGGATTGCGTGCCCTCGATTTGGGATGAGAGGACGGCTTCCTTGCGCACGTAGGAGTAGAGGAAGAGTTGGGGATCGGGGAGCAACCCGGTGACACCAGAGAGGCGGCCGAGCGCGACGCCGGCACGCTGGACCATGCGATGCAGGGAACCATCCCACTGGAGGGGTGGTTTGGGCGGCAAAGCATGGGGCACGAAGGCGAAACAGGGTTCGTCGACAAAGGAGACGGGATTTTTTGTGCCGGTGGGACCTCTTTCCATAATTAAACGAAACGAGGTTAGCTTAATTATGGAAAGTCTTAATTAAGGGAATCGCGTTTGGCTTAATTATAGAAATCCATAGTTAAGCGGAGTCGAAACGGGGAGGCGAACGCCGGCCCTGCTACGGCACAAAACAAGGAGCGAAAAAGCCGGGCCACTACGCTGGCGCTCGCAGCTACGGGAGGAGCCCCGGGACGAGGGCGCGCGCTCAGGGCGGCGGGAGTTTGGCGCGTAGGGCGTCGAAGCGAGGGAGATGCGACGGGAGGTCGACGAGTAGCGGGAGGAGGTCGTCGCTCAGGATGGCGCGGGCTTCGGCGGGATCGGCGGTGAGGCGTTCCTCCGCGAGGTCGAGGAAGAGGACGAGCATGGGTTCGACGAAGGAATGCAAATCGTCGGTGGTCTGTTCGCGCCAAAAGTGGGCGAGCGTGGCGGTGTGATCGGCGGGGCCGAGATGGCTGCTGTAGAGATGGGTATTGGTATCGTTGGCGAGTTTGGCGGTGAGGGATTTGCGGCGTTGGGCGGCAAGGTGAGCGGGGTCGAGGTCCGCGAAGGCGCCGAAATGCACATAGAAAAAACCGGGGAGCGTGAGCACAGTGTAGCCGGTGCCATCGCGGCGGTGGTAGCCGCGCCAGTGGCGTTCGGTGGCCGACGGCTCGGTGGTGCGAAAGCGGGCGAGATCGGCGCGGCAGTCGGTGCAGAGCGTGGTGTTTTCGATCGACGGGCGGAAGGTGAAGAAGCGGCGGACGTTGAAAGCGACGGTCTCCCGCATGAGGCAGCCTTCGCGGATGCAGTGGCCGCGGGCGGAGTGCTCCGGGTTGCGGGCGAGGCCGAGGGCGTGGCCGGCTTCGTGGAGGAGAATCGTCTCTTGGAGTGCGGCGGGGTAGATGAGTTTGAAGCGGGGGGAAGCGCGGTCGATGTAGATGGCGCTCGGGAAGGGGTAGTTCGTGAAGTAGGGATTCTTGGGGCGCGGGAAGAGGCCGAGGCGGCTGCTGCGGAAAAACAGGATGTAGATGAAAGCGGTATGGTCGTCGGCCGGGCCGGAGAGGTGGGCGAGCGTGAGGGCTTCGACGCTGCGGCCGGCGGCCTCGGCGCGGGGAATGGGCGGGTCGACGCGCAGCTCGATGCCCGCGGGTTTGTCGATGTGCGTGGCGAGGAATGCGCGCAGCGCGGCGAGTTCGGCGGGGGTGGGTTCGCAGCCGGCGACGGAATCGATTTCAACGAGGAGGCGCTGGTAGGGCGCGGGCGAGTTGGCGAGGCGGTGATCTTCCCAGCCGTGGGTCGAATAGGGCTTGTCGGTGGCGGACTTCGTGGCGCAGCCGGCGAAGAGGAGGACGAGCAACGCGCAGGGGGCGAGGGCGGACGCGCGAAACGGAAAGCGGCGGGGTGAGCGACGGGAGGGCACGCGGGGAAAAGCGAAGGGAAGAAAAGTCGCGGAGGAGAGGGGAGGCACGCTCGAAATCGAGGTGCGTAAAGCCCCTCCCTCATTTGAAGGAGGGCGGGCGGACACCGCGCCCTACGCCAAGATCGCGCGGAGGCTGGCGAGGTCGAGGACGGTGGCGAGGGATTCTTCTTGGACGACGGCGGCGGCGAGGGCGGCTTTTTCTTTTTGGAGAGCGCGGATTTTTTCCTCCACGGTGTTTCGCGCGATCAGGCGGTAGGCCATCACCTGGTTTTTTTGGCCGATGCGGTGCGTGCGGTCGATGGCCTGCGCTTCGACGGCGGGATTCCACCACGGGTCGAAGAGGACGACGTAGCTCGCGGCGGTGAGGTTGAGGCCGGAGCCGGCGGCTTTTAACGAGAGGAGGAAAACGGGAATCGCGGGGTCGGTTTGGAATTTATCGACGAGGGCCTGGCGGTTTTCCGTCTGGCCGCTGAGCAGAAGGTGCGCGATGCCGCGGGCGGTGAGTTCGACGCGGATGAGTTCCAGCATCGTGACGAATTGGGAGAAGACCAAAACTTTGTGCCCCTCGGCCATGAGGGGTTCGAGGGTGTCGAGGAGCGCTTCGAGCTTCGCGCTGGGGAGCGGAAGGGAGTTGGGGGAGGCGGAAGAAAGCTGAGAGTCAGGAGCTGAAAGCTGAGCGTCGGAAGCGGCGGGGGACTTGGAGGAGGCAGAGGCCTTCTTTGATTTGGAATGTGAGAGCACAGAACCGGCCGAGGCGGATTTGGCGCCGGATTTTTTGGGCGGCGATTTGGGGAGTTCGCCGGCGCCGACGAGGCGGGGGTCGCAGCAGATCTGGCGGAGGCGGAGGAGGGATTGGAGGATGTTGAAGCGCTGGGAATCGAACTCGCGGTTGTTCTTCACGCCGAGGAGGAGGGCGCGGGTGCGTTTGAGTTCGGCGTCGTAGAGGGCGCGTTGCGGACCCTCGAGGTCGACGATGATTTCTTCCTCGATGCGGGCGGGGAGATCGCGCGCGACTTGGGATTTAGTGCGGCGTATCAGGAAATGTTTGACGCGCTGGGCGAGGCGCGTACGGGCGGCGGGGTCGGACTTGTCGTTGTAGAGGCGTTTGAACGCGGTCTGGCCGCCGAGGAGGCCGGGTTGGGCGAAGGAGAAGAGGCTCCAAAGGTCGAGGAGACGATTTTCGACGGGCGTGCCGGTGAGGACGAGGCGGTGGGCGGTGCGGAGGGCGCGGGCGGCGGCCGCGGTGGCGCTGGCGGGGTTCTTGATGTTCTGGCCTTCGTCGAGGATGACGGCGTCCCAGCTCTCGGCCGCGAAGGCGTCGGCGTAGAGGCGGAGCTGAGCGTAGTTGGCGATCAGGAGGTGAGTGCCCAGGGCGGAGAGCGGGGAGCCGGAGGAGCGCGCGGAGGGTTTGGGGTTCGGGGTCTCAGGTTTGGGGGTGATGAGGGCCGAAGTGAACGCGGTGGTGGTGAGGCTCGGGGCGAAGCGGGCGGTCTCGAGCTGCCAGTTGACCATGACGGATTTGGGGCAGACGACGAGGACGCGGAAGGATTTCGCGGCGGAGGCGCGAGATGACGTGGGGCGTTTAAGGGCGGAGAGGTGGAGGAGCCAAGCGAGGGTTTGGAGGGTTTTGCCGAGGCCCATGTCGTCGGCGAGGACACCGCCGAAATTGTTTTCCGAGAGAAAGGCGAGGAAGTGAAAACCTTCTTTTTGGTAGGGGCGGAGGTCGGCGACGAGGCCGGGCGGGAGGGCCGGAGCTGGGGACGCGCGGAGGGCGGCGGAGCGTTCGCGGACTTGGGCCCAGAGTTTTTCGGGGAGGGCGTCGCGGAGGGATTCGTCGGCGAGTTGGAGGGCGTGGAAGCGGAGGGGCTCGCGGGCGGTCTCGCTGGCGGCGGTCGCGGGGTCGAGGCCGAGGCGGGCGAGTTTTTCCTGCGTGGCGGTGGAATCGTCGAGGATGAGGCGGCGCCAGCCGTGGCCGGCGAGGCGGACGAAACGGCCGCGGGCGCCGTGGAGAATCGCCAGATCGGCGGGCGTGAGGGTGGTGTCTTCGGCACGGAGGGTCACGCGGACGTCGAACCAATCGATGCCGGTTTCGTCGCCCGGCGAGAGATCGATGGCGAAGTGGGCGCGGGTCGGGGCTGAAGCGAAGGCGGCGAGCTCGGGGGCGAGTTCGATCAGGGTGTTGGGAGGGAAACCGGCGAGCCAGGTGGAGAACGTCTCAGGAAAATGGATGCCGGTGACTTCCACGTGGGAGCGCGGGCCGTCGGGGTGCCAGGCGTCGGCGGTTTGGACGAGTTGATGAAACTGCTGGGTGGCGGTGCGGGTGGGCTCGAAGTCGAGGATTAGGAAAGCCGCGTCGGGTGGCGGGGGCGGGAGGCCGGGACCGGTGCGACGCCAGGTGTCGCCGGCGAGGAGGGCGCGGGGGGTGCTGTCGGGGGCGAGGGCGGCGAGTTCAACCAGCATAACGTCATCGCTCGGGGAGTGGGTGTCGGTGCCGGCGGGGCGGCGCGGGTCGAGTCTCGCGCGGAGGCGGGGGCGGAGGGTTTCGTGGCGGAAACGGCCAGTGGTGTCATTCGGCAGAATGACGCCGGCGCGGGAGGCGAAGCGACCGGCCTCGGGGAGGGCGAGGGCGGCGCGAGGGACGGGGACGGGCGCGGCGACATCGGCGGGGGAGGCGTGGGCCCTAGGCGGGGGCAGGCCGGTGAAGAGGGTGGCGTCGTGGAGGTAGAGGTCGGGTTGCGCGGGGAGATGGAGCAGCGGGGTGGGCGCGGGCGTGCCGTCGGCGAAGCCGAGTTGGGCGCAGGTGAGCGTGGGATCGGTGGGGTGATCGTGGAATTGCCAGACGAGGCGGCGGGGGTCGCGGGTGATGGGGCGGCCAGCTTCGTCGACGATACAGGTGCGGGCGAGCGGGTGGTTGAAGAGCCGGGCGAGAAAGGTGCAGTCGTAGGCGTCGGTGAGTTTCAGAGTGGTGCGGCCGGAGGTGGCTTGGTGGGCGCGCAGGATGGCGGCGAAGCTGGCGGAGGCGGGCTCCAAGGTGAGGGCGAAGTGTTCGGCGGCGCCGAGTAATTCGCGGAGTTCGGTGGCGCTGAGGGTTTCGAAGCGAGGCGGCAGAGGCGCCGAAGACGGGGAGAGTGGGGAAGACGGGGAAGGCGCGGGCGACGGAAGCGGAGGGGGGAAAACGGGGGCGAGGGCGGAGATTTCCCAGAGGTTTTTTTTGCTGCCGAGGCGGAGGCGGAGGGAGCGGAGGGGTGGCGGCGGGGAGTCGGTGGCGGGTTGAGCTACGAACGTGTTTTCCAGCGAGGCGAAACGCGCGCGCCATTCGGCGAGCTCACGTTCGCGGAGGTAGGCGGCGACGGCGTGGCGGGCCCAGGCGAGGTCGGTGAGTTTCGCCATGAAGGCGGGGAGCGGGATATTTTTTTCCGTGAAGACGAGGGCGAGGTGCGACCAGAGTTCGAGCGGCGTGGCGGGCGGGCGGGCCCAGCGGTTATCGAAGGGATTCTGGTAGTAGTTGAAAAACAGATGCCGGTGGGAGGAGGGCAGGAGATTTTGGAGGGCCCGATAGTCGAAGTAGCGGGCGTCGCTAAGGCTGCGGTGGAGCGCGAGGAGGTTGCGGAGAAACGTGAGTTGCTTGCGGTCGGGGTCGGCACCGGTGGCGGTGGTGAACGTGGCGACGAGGGAGGACTCGTCGATCGGTGGGGTGGATTTTGGCGGCGGGGAGGGGGCGAGCGGGATGGGTCGTTCGAAGGGTTGGATGGTGGCGGCGGCGAGTTGATTGAGGAAGGCGGTGGCGGCGGCGTAGAGGTGTTTGCATTCGTAGCCGACAGGGCAGGAGCAATTGCCGGACCACCCCTCGCCGGGGTTGTGCGTGAGCGAGCATTCGTAAATTTCGCCGCCTTGAACGGCGGCAAACACGGTCGTGGTGAGCGAATCAATGATTCGTTCGAGGGAGCCGACTTTTCCCTGAGAATAGTACGCCCGGCCCTTGGTGCGGTCGGCCATCGCGAACTCATTCAGCCAGCCCGCGAGATCGATCCGGAGTTGGGAGGGCGGGGGCGGTAGGCCGGTCATTCGGGCAACGAAACAGGGGCGTGCGGGGGCGTCACGGCAGAAGTGGGCGGGGAATAAAAAATGCGCGGAAGCCAGACTACGGCGCGCCGGCGAGCGGTGGGCCATGATTGAGACCGTCCGCGTTGGCGCCGGCCGCGTTGGCGGCAGCGTCACCGGTTTGCATGCAAATGAAATTCGACCACGTGTTGGCGAGCTTCGGCTAGTATTACTCTGTTAAGTTCATTGCCAAAAAAACCGAATTCCCAGAGGGAGTGTCACGTAATACGTGACACTTTTAAGAGACGTTTTTCAGAGGAAAATAACAGAGTAATACTAGGGCGGACAATTGCGCTGGCCTCTGCGCGGGCTATGGCGTGATGTCCGGAAAACCCCCGTCCCCATGATTACCTCGTTCCTTCGTCTGATGTCGCTTGCCTTGATCATCGTGTTTGCAGCGGCGTCCGTCGCTGCCGCCGCCACCGGCTCCATCACGGGGCGCGTGCAAAATGTCGTCACTGGTCAATATCTCAACCAGGCCCGCGTCACGCTGCGCGGCGGCGATCACGTCACGTTTACCGACAACTTCGGCACCTACCGGCTCGTCGACGTCCCCGCCGGCCCGGCGGTCGTCGAGTTTTTTTACACCGATCTCGATCCGGTCGTCGTGAATCTCACCGTGCCAGCTGGCGGCACGATCGAGCGCCACGTCGATCTCACGAGTGCCCAGCGCTACGGGCGCGACGCGACGGCGGTGAAGCTCAACGCGTTCGTCGTCGCCTCCGACAAAGAGACCGATGCGCAGGCGATTGCGACCAACGAGCAGCGCTTTGCGCCCAATTTGAAAAACGTGCTCTCGACCGACGCGCTCGGCGATGTGCTCGGCGGCAGCGTCGGCGAGTTCTTGAAATTCATGCCGGGCCTCACCGCCGATTTTGACAATGCCGACATCGCGGGCGTCTCGGTACGCGGCCTCGGTGGCGCGATGACCTCCATCACCTCCGACGGCGCGCCCGCAACCAACATCTGGACCGGCGCCACGCGCACCGTCGATGTGCGCTCGATGGCGCTCAACGACATTTCGCGCATCGAGCTTTCCAAAGTCCCCACGCCCGCGAACCCCGCAGACTCGCTCGGTGGCTCCGTGAATCTTGTCAGCAAGAGCGCCTTCGAGCGCAGCGGACGGCAGCTCCGCTGGGGCGTCAATGTCGTCGGCAACCACGAGGCACTCGCGTTCGGTCGCATGCCGCACTCGCAGCGCGATCAGCTCGAGCACACGATTCTTCCCGGCGCGAATTTCGATTTCACGTGGCCCGTTACGCGCGACTTCGGCGTCGTGATCGCCGGCACCACCACGGAAATCTACAACGAGCAGCACTTCGCGCGCACGACGTGGGCGACGGCGGGCACGGGTGGCGCCCTCGCCACCGCCTCGCAGACGAATCCCTACCTCCAGTCTTTTTTGCTGATCGACGGCCCGCGCAACATCTCCCGCAATTCCTTCAGCGCGAAGGCGGACTGGCGCGTCATGCGCCACGGTGTGCTCTCCCTTGGCCACGTCCTCAACCGCTCCACCACGCGCATCGGCGCGCTCCAGCTCACGTTCAACGCCGGTGCTAACGGCACGCCGACGCCCGCCAACGCCTCGCCCAACGCCACGTGGGATTCCTCGTTTTTCCGCGGCTCCCTCGGCCGCGCGACGATCACCAACAACGGCACCGCGCAACTGGCGAATCAGAAGAGCGACAACACCAACCTCACGTTCCGCTACGACGACGGCCGCTGGCGGCTCGAGTCCGGTCTCAGCCGTTCCGAATCGCGTTTCAAGCGCCGCTACTGGGACGGCGGTTTTTTCTACCAGACCATCGCCACCAACAGTCGTCCGATCCGGATCAACTTCCTCGACATCGCGGGCGACCACCCCGGCCGCATCGAGGTGTTCGACGCCACCAACCAGCCCTTCGACTGGCGCGACCTCTCGAACTACCGCCCGACCACGACGAACGTGGCCGACACCAACACCATCAACCTCGCGGGCAATGGCTACGTGAACGTCCGCCGCCGTCTCGATGTTCTTCCGTTCCCCGCCGCGCTCCAAATCGGCGGAGCCCAGCGTATCCAGCGCCTCGACACGAATCCGCAGGCGATCAACTTGACGTTCAACGGCCCGGCCAACGCCACCGCCGAGCCTTATGGGATGCAGGTCTATCGCGACATGGATTCCCATTACGGCTACTTCGGCATCGAGTGGATGTCGCCCGTCCGCGTCTTTCAGGCCTATCAGGCCGATCCCACGCTCTACACCAAGACCGAGGCGCAGCGCTTCGCCGAGGGCAACGCCCGCGTCGATGGCTCCGAGTTCGTGCGCGAGACCGTCCGCTCCGCCTACGTGCAAGCCGACGCCGCTTTTTTCCACAACCGCCTCCGCTTCCTCAGCGGCGTGCGTTTCGAGCACACGCACGACGAGGGCCAGGGCGGCCTCAACGACGCCGACGCCGTCTGGCAGCGTGCCGCCGACGGCTCCTACATCCGCAACGCCGCGGGCCTCCGCGTGCGCAAGCCTGAGGCCGGTGCCGCCAGCTCCTACGCGCAGTTCCTCCTTACGCGGAAGCTGCGCGCCTCCTTTTCCGACCGCACCTACAGCGGCTACTACCCGAGCGCGCACCTCACGTTCAACGTCACCGAAAATTTCGTGGCCCGCGCCGCGTGGGCGAAAACCTACGGTCGTCCCAACTTCACCGACATCATCCCCCGCACCGTGGCCACCGCCGCCGACCTCGATGACGACGATCCCGATCCCGTCACCGGCCGCGGTACGCTCAACATCCGCAACCCCACGCTACGCCCCTGGACTGCCGACAACTTCGATCTCTCGTTCGAGTATTACACGCCGCAGGGCGGCCTCCTCAGCGCGGGAGTTTTCCGCAAGGACATCGCCAACTTTTTCGGCGACTCCGCGCGCATCGCCGACACTGCGCTGCTCAACGAACTCGGCCTCGACCCGCGCTACCTCGGCTGGAACGTCCTCACGAAATTCAACGCTGGCGACGCCCGCATCACTGGCGCGGAGTTCAATGCGCGCCACTCGCTGCGGATCCTCGGCCGATTCGGCGCGCCGTTTACGGTCTTTGCCAACGCCACCTACCTCGATCTCGACGGTGGCCCGCGCGCGGCGTTCACGAGCTTCGTCCCGAAGAGCGGCAACTGGGGTGCGACATTTTCTAACCAGCGCGTGAGCGTGACCGCCCGCTGGAACTACCGCGGCATGGATCGCCGCGCGCCGCAGGCCGTGTTTGGCCCGGAGGGCTACGAGTATTACAAGGAGCGCATCACGCTCGACGTGAACGCCACCTACCAGCTCACACGCCGCCTCTCCCTCGCCGCCAGCGTGAACAACCTCCTCAACGAGCCGCAGACCCTCCTCCGCTACGGTCCCGAAACTCCGGCCTACGCGCGCCAATTCCAAGAGACGGAATATGGCATCCAGCTATCCCTCGGCCTGCGCGGAACATTCTGAGCCGTCGCGCGCGCGCAGTGTAGACGAGGCTTCCCGCCGCGTTGCCCGGCCCGCATATTACCGAGCGAGGAAAAAAGGATCAGAGCCGAATGGCGCTTAGCAAACCCCCAGAGTTTTCTTGCTGAGTCGTGTGCGACGCTGGCTAGACCTTGTCCCAAGAATCCGCTTTTGGGAATCCGGCTGGAACCCGTTGGTCGCAGCGGCTGGCGCACCGGCAGGGTTGGCCGAATGGGGATCAAAAATGACAATAACCGCAGCCGCCACGAAGTGCGGGCCTGGCACACGCTGCCCGTGAAGCCAGAGGAAGTGTGCGTCGCCGGGGCCGCGCAGAGCCGGGTGCGCCGTGGAAGTGCCGCGCAGATCATCAGCAGGTGTCGGCGACTCGTCGTGGGCTTCGCGTGTGGGTGGCTGCGCACCGCGAAAGGCACTAAGAAAAATTGCCGCAAGACCATGCGCGATTTTCAAGACCACTTCACCGCGCGTGCAGACCTCACCGCGCGGCTTCGCGTGCGCCTTCGCGATGGTGATCGCGACGACCCCTTCCGCGCGGCTCCCCCATTAGAAAAATTAGGCCCTACTATTCCGGATTGGACACGATCACGACGCCCGCGACCATGCTGCCCAATCAGGCCACCCGGCTCGACTTCAAGCTGACCTCGCAGATCTACGCGATGGGCCAGTTCGTGGTCGCCGGCGAGCGCGAGGGCAACGCGCAGGCGGTGACGCTCCAGCGGTTGTCGTCGGGGGTTAAGAACATCGTCTCCACCGACGCGTTTGGAAACCTCGTCGGTAATCCCGCCGATCTCCTCGTGCGGCTGCCGGGCGTCGAGGGCGCGACCGTCGATGGCACGGTGCGCTACGTGCGCATCCGCGGTCTCAGTCAGAATCTCACGACGATCGCGATGGACGGCAACCGGCTGGCGGACGCGGCCTCGGCCGGCTCCACGCGCGAGTATCAGTTTCAAACCGTGAGCGCCGACACCGTCGAGCGCATGGAAGTCGTCAAATCCCCGACGCCCGACATGGACGGCGACTCGATCGGTGGCGCGGTGAACATGGTTTCGAAGACCGGTTTTGACAGCAAGGAGCGGATGCTGCGCGGATCGTTTGGCCTGACGTCGCGGCCCCTCGACAAGCGCAACGAGGGTCTGCCCTACAATTACGCCGTGTCCTGCTCGGAGGTTTTCGGTGGCAAGCTCGCCGTCGCCGCCAACGTTGGGTACCGGACACTGTTCACCCCGCAGGACACGATCAACCAGTCTCACCAGACGCTGGCGAATGGCGTGCCCGGCGCGGCCTACACGTTCCAAACCACCTTTACCGATGAACGGCTCCTCACGTCGCGCTGGGGCGGCGGCCTGCGCCTCGACTACAAGCTCAGCGATCGCCACCGTCTCTCCACGAGTTCGACCGTGAACCGCCTCGTCGACCACGACACGGATCGTATTGTGTTTTTCACTACGCCGCAGCTGGTCGCGACCTTCGATGCGGCGGGCAATCCCACCAACGCCGGAGGCATCCAGCCGGGATTCACCGACGAGTTTACGACCGTGCGCCCCGTGCCCAACAGCACCGTCAACGTCCAGGCCCATAACGCCTACAAGGACGCGAAGACGCTCTACCACCAATTCGGCGGAGTCCACAAACTCGATACGTGGAACCTTGACTGGAACTTCTACCAGTCGGACTCCAAATCGAACTACTCTGGCCAGCGCAACCTCGGGTTCACCGCCCGCAACATCGGCTACACCATCGACCGCCGCACCAATACGAATTTCCCCACCGTCACCCAAACCGCCGGGCCCAGTCTCGGCGACATCGCCAGCTGCAACGACAACCGCTACCGCATCGATCGGCGTGCGGGGTGGGACGGCTACACGGGCGTCTCCCTCAACGCGCAGAAAAAATTCACGGCGCCCGTGCCGTCGACCATTAAGTTCGGCGTGCGCTCGCGCGAGCAGCAGCGCACGCTCGAGGCGACGCAGTGGAGCGGCCCCTATGTCGGTGCTGACGGAGTGATGGGCCTCAACGCGACGACGGGCCGAAACGACGACAACCTCGTGCAGTTCGGCCTGATCGAGCGCGGTCAGCTGGACAATAACTACGTCGTGTTTCCCACGTCCCTGCGCCCGCCTTCCCCGGCCACACCAGCAAACTGATCGACGCCGCGCTGGAGACGAATCCCAGACTCTTCGCGCCCGAAGTCGCCGCGAACCTCATTGCGCAGTTGACCGGCAACCAGAAATTCACGGAAAAAATTTCCGCCGCCTACCTGATGGGAAATATGGAGCTCGGGCGCCTCTCCGTGCTCGCCGGTGTGCGGGTGGAGGGCACGGAGACGGTAGGCACGGGTGCGCTGCAAGTGGTTACGCCGGCGGAGCGGGCCCTCCGTGCGGCGTACGTCGGCACCGTCACCAATGCCGAGACGGCGCGGCGCACGCGCGCGGAATACGGCGGCCGGCAGGTCCGCAGCGGCGATTACCAAAATGTGCTGCCCGGTGTGCATTTCAAATTCTCGCCCACGCCGAATATGGTGACCCGGCTTAGCTACGCGACCAACGTCGGCCGGCCGGGCATCGGCCAATTGATTCCCCGCACCAACGTCAACTTCGACACCCAGACGATCGCCAGCAGCAACCCGAGCCTGAAGCCCCAGACCGCCGACAACTTCGATCTGGCGCTTGAATATTATTTCGAGCCGGCCGGCACGCTCTCGATCGGGCTCTTCCAAAAGCAAATCAAGAATTTCATCTACACCTCGGGCGGGGTGGTGGTACCGGGCGGAGCCGACAACGGCTTTAACGGCGACTACGCCGGCTACGCGTTGACGACCCAGTTCAACGGCGGCTAGGCGAAGGTGCGCGGTCTCGAGCTCAACTACAGCCAGCAGCTCCGGTTTCTTCCCGGAATCTTCAAGGGCCTCGCGGCCTATGCCAACTATACGAAGATGGAGACCGAGGGAAATTACGGTGCCGGCAACAGCATCGCGCTCGTGCCGAATCCCAAAGGCAAGGTCGCCGGCTTCAACCCCGAAACCTCGAACCTCGGCCTTTCCTATTTCCACAGCCGCGTGACCGTTCGCCTCCAATACAACCACCGCACGCGCTTTCTGACAACTTACAGCGTCAACGAATCTCAGCAGGCCTACACCATCCGGCGCGATACCGTCGATTTGAAGACGCTCTATCAGTTCTCGCGGCGCCTCAGCGTCTATCTCGACGTGAATAATATCCTGCAGGAATACGAAACCGGCACCGACATCGGAGCCCGCGCCTCCGCTCGGCGAATCCTGACGCCAGAATTTTTCTTCGGGGTGAACACACGGCTCTAGGCACGCGAACGCGGCCTCGAATATAGCCCAAGGCCCGAGCCACCGAGGACACGGAGCCCAACCACCGGGGGCGAGGATTGCTCGGCTACTTTGCCGGCCGGAAACACCGTCGTCTCCAGAGGGTTTGTCACGTATTACGTGACAAGTGATCCCCGCCCGAAAATTCACGTCGGCGCGCTTGACGGGCCCGCGTCACTCTTCTGCGATCCCCGCAATGCGCGATGCGAGCAAGCCACGAAGCGATGGCGCCGGAGCGGGAAACGGAGGGAAGCTCTTTCCCTCCGCCGATTGGTGCACGGTGGCGGTGACGCTCGATGTCGCGGCGGGCTGCGTTCACTTCGAATGGTTAGAGGCGGGCACCAAACGGCACGTAGCGACTGGGCGGATCGTGCCGCAGGCCTCGGCAGAATCCGAGCAAAGTGGTCTCGAGTGCTGGATCTCTCCAGATGCACGCTTCGCGCCGGGCGCAGAACGGCTGGTCGATGGGTGCAGCAGCCACGCGACCTCCGTGCGCGCCTTGTTGAAACGGTTGCGTGAGCGCTTCCCGCTCGTGAAAGACGGGCTCCACCTCGGGCTTCGGTCCGCGATTACGCAAGGCGCGGCCAAGGCGGGAGAGCGGCTGGCGTTGCGCCTCGCTCCGGGCGGCGATGTTTGGAAATGGCTCGGGCGCGAGGTTGCCCAGTTTGCCCTCGGGTCCCATGGACCCCGCGCGGGGCGCGACGTGGCGGAGCGCGGGCGATACGCCATGACGGTGATCGTCGGCGCCTTGCTCGGCACGCTGCGCGCACCGCCCCCGCCCCCGGCCCCAGACCCGCTGCTGGATCTTCGCGTGGAGTTCTACCCGCTCAAAGCCGCCGTGACGTTTCGCTGGACTGCGCCCAGCGCCGCCGCGCCCGTCGCTACGGGAGCGGTGCGGTGCGCGGAAGGAGGCCAGTTTCACTGGACGTTGGAGACGGGCGGGCGCGCCGAAGAGAAGTCGACCCAGCAACACCGCACGATCATCCTCGATATGCTGAGCCAGTGGTTCAAGCGCTTCGCCACGAACCCCGGCACGTTTGTCAGCGGTTTTTTCAAACCGCAGCTCGGCAGCGCCGAAGCACACTGGACGCCGCGGCCGCTCCCCCCCGAGGTGAACATTTACGATTGGATCGAGGGCAACCTGCTCGCGATGGCTGAAGAACGCCGCCTACGCGGGCGACACCCACCCGATCCGTATGCGTTCGAATCGGCGGCCGACGCTGAGCGCTACGAGCGCCGTCTCGCCCGCAAGGAGGAGAAACGCGCCGAAGAGGCCGCGCGCCGACAGGCCGTGGTCGCGCGCTTCGCCGAAGAACGTCGATTGCGCGAAGCCCGCGAGACCACCACCGAGGTCCGCCGCGCCCCGCCAGCGGCGCCCGCACCCCGCGCTCCCCAGGTCCCGAAACCGCCGCGCCCCTCCGCCCCACTGCCGCCGGTGTCGGTCGCGATCAAGCTCCCGCCGCTCGCGTTTCAGGAAACGGCGTTGCCCCTCGCTGATCTCCGGGATTTTGCGCTGCGCGAGCGCGCGGCGTTGTGGTGGGTGTCCAACCAGTCCGACGATCTCCTCTGTCTGCCTCACTGCCGCATTCGGCGACTCGAATATCAGGTGCGCACGGCGCTCCGGGTGCTCGGTCCGTTGCGGGGCCGCGCACTGCTCTCCGATGAAGTCGGCCTCGGCAAAACCATCGAGGCCGGGCTTGTCCTCAAAGAACTGCTCACGCGCGGCATGGTAAAAAAATTTCTCGTGCTCACGCTGCCGTCGCTCGTCGATCAGTGGGCCGAGGAATTGAACGACAAGTTTGGGGTCGCGACCGTCACCACGAACCAGCCCGGTGTGCGCGAAGAACCTGCGCGCCTCTGGCGGGAAAACCCCGGCATCGTCGCGAGTCTCCACACACTCAAGCAACCCGCGCACCTCGGGGTCGCGCGCGAGGTCCACTGGGATCTACTGATCGTCGATGAGGCGCACTATCTGCGCAACCGCGACTCGCAGGCGTGGCAGGCCGTGAACGTTCTTCCACGCCAGTTTCTCCTCCTGCTCACGGCCACGCCCGTGCAAAACTCCCTCGAGGAACTCTACAACCTCGTCACGTTGCTGATGCCCGGCCAGCTCCCGACACCGCGCGAATTCCGCGCGCGTTTCCTCGATCCGAAGCGCCCCCGCCAGCCGCGCGAACCGGAAGAACTGCGCCGCCTGCTCGGCCAGGTAATGATCCGCAACACCCGTGCCAACGCCGGCGTCGATCTGCCTCCGCGCCACGCCGAGACCGTGGTTTTCGCGCCCGACGAACCCGAACGCACCTTTTGGCAGCAGTGGGAATTCGAATTTCGCGTCGCCCTCACGCGGCTCAACGCCAGTCAGTCGAGCCTCTGGGGTCGGCTCCTCCTGCGCGCCGCCGGCAGCAGCCCGGCCGCCTGGCGCTCGGCGCTCGCGAAGTTTCCCGACGCCGTCGCCGCGCGCGCGTGGCGCGACCAGTCGCCGCTCACGGACAGCTGGCGGCGCAAGTGTGCGGCCATCGTGCCGCTCGCCTGCGGTGCCGGCGGCGTAGTGGTGTTCACCGAATTTCTGGAAACGCAGGCGGCCCTCGCGGAATTTTTGCGCGGCGCCGGCATACCCGTCTTCGTCATCAACGGTGCGACGCCCGCAGCGACGCGCCAACCGATCACGGAGGAATTTCGCGCGCACGGCGGCGCGCTCGTGCTCACGCATAGCGGCACCGAGGGGCGGAACCTGCAGTTCTGCCACTGTCTCGCCAATTTCGACCTGCCGTGGAATCCGATGGAAATCGAACAGCGCATCGGTCGCTTGCACCGTCTCGGCCAGCAACACCCCGTGCGAATCTACAATTTCGTGCAGGCCGGCACGCTCCAAGAGCTCCTCCTCCAGATTCTCCAGGATAAACTCAACCTCTTCGAACTCGTCGTGGGCGAGACCGGCCTCGTGCTCGGCGAACGGTTCAGTGGCGACGAGTTTGAGGAGGAGGTTTTCCGCCGCTGGCGCGAGAGCGAAGGCCGCGTGGCCGAGGCGCTGGCTGGGCTGGGCGAAGAACTCGCGGCGGCGCGCGACCAGTATGCCGAGGTGAAGCAACTCGATGAAACGCTCTTTGCCAAAGACTATGAATCGCTGTGAACCGTCGGCCGCCCCGCACGCCTAATTTGCTGCGATGAAACTCCCGCGTCTGCCCTACGAAACCGGTGTTGTCCTCGATTTCTACGAAGACGGGCTCACCGCGCTCGGCGCCCTGTGCGCCCGTCCGTGGCACGACCGGCTCGACGTCGTCGCCGAAGGCCGCGCGGCTACACTCTGGAATTCCGCCGGCGCGCTGCACGCTGCCGAGCTGCAGTTTACCGCGCCGGATGCCGCGGGGATGCGCGACGCGGCGCGCGAGGTCTTTCCCGGCAGCCCGCTCACCTTTCGCCTCGCCGAAGGGCTGCGGCCGGCCGCATTGGCGCTCGAACGCGTCGTGCTCGCCGCCACCGGGCCCGCCCGCCCGCCCGACGTAGCCGTGGCGGAAAAACTCTGGCGCGTCCAGTTTGAGGATACGAAGCGCTGGCGGATCGCGGGACCGTTTACGGCCGATTTTCATGTCTCGCTGGTGGCCTTGGCGCGCTGCGAAATCCAAGCGATCGACCAGCATTGGGCGCTGCGCCGCGTCGCGATCTCGCTCCCCGACGGCTTCCTCGACGAAGGCCTCGCCCGCGAAATCGGTTTCGCCCGCGCCGCGCCTGAGCCGCCGCCGCTGTCGTGGCCGACGCCCGATCTCGCGTCCTGGAGCGCTCTCCTGCAAGGCGCTCTGCTCGGCGATCTCGCCGACGAACTCGCGGGCATCCGCGCACGCCAGGAGCAACGCCTGCGCCGCGAGCTGGACCGCATCGACGCGTATTTCGAAACTTACGCGGCCGAGCTGAGCGCCCGCGCGAGCCGCAGCGCCACCGTTGCTGCCAAAACGGCCGACCGCCTCGCGGCGACGAGAGCGGAGCACGCCCGGCACCGCGCGGACCAAGTCGCCCGACACGAAATCACGGTGCACCCGCACCTCGACGCTTTGCTGTTGGTGGCCGAGCCGGCGTGGTGCGCCCCGCTCCACGTCGAGCGGGCCCATCGCGCCCCGGAAACCCCCGTCGCCCGCTATGTGCCGCGCGCGCGCCGGTGGGTGCTGCCGGGATAATTTCCGCCCCGCAGGCGCCCCGGGCGCTCGGTCGCGCGCCCGCGCGTGGGCCCACGCTGTATCCATAGAGTTGAGGCACATTTTACGAATGAACAGCCGGACCCCGATGGGTCGAGGGCCGTCGCTTGTCGCCACGCCGCATTTTTCCGTCGCGCAGCGGCGCGACGGCCAGCGACGGCCCGACACTCGTGTGCATCCTTTGATTGAGGCCTGGCCGACGCGCTCATTCTCCGTGGAGTCCTGAATCTGCGGGGAAACTCGGTGATCGTTGCCTGCTCTGCATCGCCCGACGATCACGCGAAAGATGCCCACAGATTCAGGGCTCCGCAGATTTTAGAAACGGATTCGGGCAGACTCAAAAAACGCGATGCCCCACGATACGAAGATCACCATGAGGAGTGATGTGCCCTCGAGAAACTTGAACTTCAGATGGCCATACTAAGCCAACGTCATGAAGAGGATCGAGGAGGTGAGGAGGAGAATAGTTTTCATTTCGATTTGGAACACGGCGGAGCGGAGAAATCCGTACCGTTATTGTGTCCGAAATGTGGAGCTGGGCCGGGTCACCGGGCTCCGTTCACCATGAAAATGAATACTCCCGCCGCCCCAGTCTTGATTCACCCGCGACGCGCCGTGTAAATCGACCTCGTGGATGCGCCCCAGCCTGTTTCCCTCGCTTGCTTTACCGAGGACGTGTCATGCGACGAGTCGATGGGGCGAAACGGTTTTCGGGCGCGAGTGGGTGCGCGAGCTGATCGGGGGAACGACGCGGAGGACGTTTCATTTCCGGGCGTCTCGGCGGCAAGGTGCGACGGATGAAACCGTTTCTTCGCGGCCTGCTCCTCATGTCGGCCTGGCTGTGCGCGGGTTTTTATGGCGACGTGGCCCGAGCCGCGGAACCGATCATCCGCATCGCCGAGGTCCGCGCGCTGTCGCGGGAAGCGGCGGCGCGTTCGCTGCCGGTCACGGTGCGTGGGGTGGTGACGTGGCGGTCGGGCCGCGACGAATTTGCCATTCAAGATGCATCGGGCGGCACGTGGGTTCACGTGTTCGTGGCCCGCCAGCAGCAACTTTGGAATGGCGAGGAGACCATCCTCTCCGAAATCACCGAAGGCATGGAGTTGGAGATCGACGGGGTCGCCCGTGCCGCTGGCTTTGCCCCAGTGATCGCGCCCCAAGCCATCCGCATCTTGGGCACGAAACCGCTGCCAGCAGCGCGACCCTTGGAGCGCATCGGCTTTCTCAGTGGAGCAGAGGCTGGCCAGCGGATCGAGGCTCACGGCGTGGTCCTCGGTTTCCTCCCTCTGGATGTTGGTTGGAAACTGCGGATGCAGGCGGGCGCCGACATTGTGTGGGTGATCGTGTCCAAGGACGTGGTCCCGGACCCCCAGGCCATTCTGGACGCGGAGGTGAGGGTGCGCGGCGTTGCGGGCTCAGGCTTCAATACGCGCGGCGAATTTCTGAATGCGCGAATCTTGGTGAGCATTCCTGGGGATTTCGTGGTGGAAAAACCCGCCGCGCCGTCGCCCTTCGGCGCGCCACTCTTGCCGCTGGATCGACTGCGTGCGTTCAACCCCGAGCCGGAAAAACCGCAGCGCCTGCGTGTCGAGGGCACCGTGACGTTTGCGCTGCCGGGCCAATTTTTCTATCTGCAGGAAAACACTCGCGCGGTGCGGGTGGAGTCGCGGTCGGACGTCGCCCTCGGCGCAGGGGATCGGGTGGAGGCGGCGGGCTTCGTCGACATGACGCGCCGCGTCGGCGGGCTCGGCGGAGCGGACGTGCGCAAGATTGGCGTGGGTGATTTGCCCGCGGCGGTGGTGATCACCCCCGAGGAAATCATGGCGCTGAATATCGCCGCTGTGAACAACGGGCAGGCCGCGCAACCTCACGATTTCGACGGTCATCTCATCCGCTTTCGTGCGCAGTTGCTCGCCGTACAGTCCGCGCCGGACGGAAAGCTGCCCTGGCGCCGACTCACGCTGAAGCAGGGTAGCATGATCCTCGGAGCCATCCTTCACCAAGGCGACGCGGCGGCGCTGGATGCCATGCAGCCGGACAGCGAGCTGGAGGTGGCTGGTATCGTGCAGCTCGAATACGCCGTGGTCGAAGGCGCGCGGGCGTTTCTGCGCCCGGTGCAGCTCGACGTCGTGTTGCGAAACGCGGCGGACGTGACGGTGGTGCGCGCGCCCTCGTGGTGGACGCCGGCGCGACTGGGGGGCGTGATTGCGATCGGGGCGTTGATGCTCGGCGGGGCTTTGCTTTGGGCCTGGCAATTGCGCCGGCAGGTGCTCCGAAAGACGCACGATCTCGCGAAGGAAATGGGCGCGCGTCGCGATGCGGCCATTGAGTTCCAAGCCACCTTGCGGGAGCGCAACCGCCTCGCGGCAAACCTACACGACACGCTGCTGCAGACGATCGGCGGCATCGGTTTCCAGCTCGAAGCCTGCGATGCGGAGGCCGCGGTCCCGAGTCAGGAGGGAAAGCTGGCCTCCCATCTGGAAGTGGCGCGACGAATGTTGGATCACGCGGCGGGTGAGTTGCGCGGCTCGGTCTGGACGTTGCGCAGTCTGCCGATGCGGGGTTTGACGCTGCCGCAAGTGTTGGCGTCGCTCGCCGAACGCGCCGGTGCGGGCCACGAGGTACGCATCGAGGTACGCACCGAGGGTGACCTGTCCCGCGTGCCGGATTTTGTGGCCGGCAATCTGCTGCTGGCGACGCAGGAAGCGCTGCACAATGCGCTCAAACACGGCCAGCCCCGGACCATCATTCTCGAGGCCCGGCCCGCGGAAAAACCGGGCTGGATCGCCCTGAGTATCCGCGACGACGGCGTGGGCTTTACGCCCGGCACGCAGGCGGGTCCGACCGCAGGACACTTTGGCCTCGAAGGAATGCGCGAACGCATGGAGCGGCTCGACGGCACGCTGCGCATCGCAAGCGTGCCGGGCGGAGGGACCACGATTTACCTCGAGGTGCCGTTGCGCGCCTATGATGAGGATGTGGCCTGAGGCCGCCCTATTGGTCGATCGGACAATAGCGTCCACCGCGAGCCGTGCGCATACTCCTACCGATAACGACCCACCTGCCAGTCATGCCGAACATCCCGACGATCCGTCTCCTGCTGGTGGATGACCACCCGGTGCTGCGCGCCGGTTTGGCCAACGTGTTGAACTACGAACCCGGGATCACAGTGGTCGCCGAAGCCGATGATGGTGCGTCGGCCATCGCGTTGTGGCGCAGGCTCCGTCCGGACGTGATGCTGCTGGATCTCAGCATGGCGGGCATGGACGGGATCGAGACGCTGGAGCGGTTGCGCGCCGAGTTTCCCGATGCGCGGGTGCTCATGCTCACCTCCTCCGAGGCTCCGGAGGACGTCCGGCACGCGCTCAAGGCCGGAGCCGGCGGCTACGTGACCAAGAATGTGCGCCGCGCGGAACTGGTCGCGGCGATCCGCGAGGTATGCGCCGGCGCGCGGGTCATCGGCGAATCGGTGGCCCGGCAACTCGCGGCGGGCGAGGAGAGCGGAGCTGTTTCCCGACGTGAGCTGGAGGTGTTGGGCTTGGTGCGGCAGGGTTTTACCAACGCCGACATCGGCCGGTTGCTCGGCATCTCCGAGCGCACCGCCAAGGCGCACGTCGGCGCGTTGCTCTGCAAATTGCAGGCGGCCGACCGCGCCGAGGCCGTCGCCCGCGGTTTTGAACGTGGTTTGCTGAAGGTCTGAACGCGGGGTCTATTGGCCGATCGGACAATAGCGCGCGCTTGCGGCGTGGCTGTACTCTCTGTTCATCCTATGGCATCGCGGCCCGTCGCTGACGACCACGGGAAGCGCCCCACTCACACCCTACCACCATGAAGCAATCCCTCACTGCGCGCCTTACCGTCGCGCTCGCCTCCTTCGCCGCTGTCGTTGCTGTCGCCTCGGCGCAGACCGCGCCGGCTCCCGCCCCGAGTTCTGCCGGGAAAGACTCGGCCATCACGCTCTCGCCTTTCGAGGTGAACACGAGCCGCGACGAGGGCTTCGTCGCCACGAGCGCGCTCGCCGGCGGACGGCTCAACACCGAACTCAAGGACACACCCGTCGCCTACTCGGTGCTCACGAAGGAATTTCTCGACGCCTTCAACATCACCGATCTCACGCAGGCGATGGAGTGGTCGGTTAACACCACCTACAACCCCGGCAACAACGTGGACCAAGGCTTCGGTTTTTCGCCCGCCATTAACATCACGATCCGCGGCGCCGCGCCCGGCGAATCGAACTACCCGATGCGGAATTTTTTCCCGTTCAACCACAACACCGACAGCTACGCGCTCGACCGCTTCGATTTCGCGCGTGGGCCCAACGCCATTCTCTTTGGCGCCGCGCAGTTCGGCGGCACGCCGGTCTCGGTCACGAAGCAGGCGCTCACCGGAAAAACGATTCGCCAGACACAGCTGCAGCTCGGGTCGTGGAACAAGTTCCGCGCCACGATCGACGTGAACCAGCCCATCAATGACAAGGCAGCCGTGCGGGTCGCCGGCATGTGGGAGCGTGGCGACACGTACCGCGAGAACGAGTGGCGCCGGAAGAAGGCCGTCTTCATCGCGAGTACGTATCACCTTACTCAGAACACCACCCTTCGCGCCGAGGGCGAATACGCCGAGACGCAGCAGAAGACGTTTCCGACGTTTCTCACCGATCAGGTTTCCGCGTGGGATGGCCGGACAACGTACGCCGGTGCGGTCCTGCCGGGCTCGCCCGAAGTGCCGACCGCCGCGCAGCAGGCCGCCGCCGGGGTTTCCTATGGCACCAATAACGCGAACCCGCTCTTCGCCCCGCTCTGGGTGTTCGATCCCACGGCGTTCGGCACCGGCCAAGTCATGAATTTCGCGAACGTCCTCCGCACGAAAGGAGCGACCGGCAACGGCACCGCCGCCAACCGCAATCTCATCGGCGGCCGCGCGATCACCAGCGCCAGCGTCAACTTCAGCGGGCAGCCCATGATCGACGGCTTCGAAGTGCCCGCCGGACGTTACGACACGGTCCTGGCCGGCTCGCCAGGATTCCGCATCCCCACGCAGGAAACCACGAATCTCTGGACGAGTAAAAAACCGACGCAGGCTCAGGTCGCCCGCGACGTTTCCCTCACGCTGAACCACCGCATCGGCAGCGCCCTCTTTTTCGAAATCGCCGGCGACACCAACAAGGTGACCATCGACGGCAACAACGCGATCAACCGCGGCGCCAACACCGTTTACATCGACATCTCGCAGACGCTCCCCAACGGCGCCCCGAACCCGAACTTCCGCCAGCCCTACACCGAATTCTGGAGTTACCAGAATCTGCGCGGCTACGAACTGAGCAGCGCGCGCGCCTCGGCCGCCTACATCAAGGAGACCGGGATCGGCAAACTGCAGTTCGCCCTCGGCGGCGGCGCCAACTATCAGCTCCAGTCAAAACGCAGCTATCTCTACCTGTTGCCGCTGCAAAGCATCGGACCCGACGCGCGCTATTGGTCGCAGTCGCAGGCTAGCACCGCGCTCTGGCACCGCCTCTATCTCAATCAGGGCGGCCGCGATTTCTATAATACCGAACAAGGTCCGCTCACGTTGCGCAATCCGGACGGCACCACGACGACGGTGACTCCGCAGCACATCCTCGACGCCACGCGGAAGGACAACAGCGCGGATAACATCACGAAATTCAAACACGTGATGGCCGCGGTCAATTTCAGCCTCTTCAAAAACCGGCTCGTGCTCATCGGCGCCGCGCGCCGCGACATCACCAATCTCGAGACGAAGAACACGCTCCTCCCCGGCGACTACGCCGCCGGCTGGACCGGCAGCAACATCATCTTCAAACCTGCCGCGCCGAAGGATTGGGCCACACTCACGTTCATCCCGAAAAACGCCGCCGGGGTCGCGACCGGTCCCGCGCAGCCGGCCGACAACCGGCCGCGTCTCACCGTGCCCGCCACCGCCACGGTCGCCGCCGGCAACATTCTTCCGCAGCCGCAATACGCCAGCGACCGTTTCCGCGACGACTACAACCCGCCCTCACTCAACGTTGCCTCCAACACCTTCTCGGTGGGCGCCACGTTCAACGCCACGAAATGGCTCGGCCTGTACAGCAACCTCGCGACTACGTTTAACCCGAATCTCCTCGTGCAGCGCCTCGACAGTTCGCTGCTCCCGCCGTCCGCCTCGCGCGGCATCGACGCCGGCATCCGTCTGACTCCGCTGGGCGGTCGCGTCTCGATGAGCCTCGGTTGGTTCACTTCGAATCAGAACCTCTCCCCGGTCAACGCGCCCGGCGGACTCATCGGCAGCTTCAACACGATCTTCAGCACGCCCGTCATCGGCGACCTCAGCCCCGGCGGGCGCAACGCGCGCAACGAAGGTCTCCTCCCCGTGGTCGTCCGCGACACGCAGACCCAGGAATCCAAGGGCCTCGAATTCGAGACCACCGCCAACCTCACGCCGTCCTGGCGCCTGCTCTTTAATATGGCCCACACCCGCGGCACCCAAAAGGAAATCGCCCCCGACAGTCGCGCGTTCATCGTCGCGAAGGACGCCGTCGCGCGCCAGATCCTCGCCGATGCCGGCGTGCTCATTAGCTCGACCAACGTCGCGACGATCAATCCCGCCGTGAACGACCCGACCCGCATCAACCAAGGCGCCGTCAACAACGCCGTGAATGCTTGGAATACCCTCCAAACGACCACGATTCCCAACCTCGTCACCGGCGCGCAGACACTCGCGGGCGCCACCGACTACACGTCGAACCTCGGCACCGACTATTCCTTTCGCGAGGGGCTGCTCAAGGGGCTCTCCGCCGGCTTCGGCGTCCGCTATCGCGGCAAGATGGTCGTCGGCTACCGCGGCGCCGACACCATCGTGAATCCCGCCAACCCCGCCACCGCGATCGACGATCCTTCGGTGGATGCCTACACGCCGGTTTATTCGCGGCCGCACACGACCGCCGATGTGCGCTTCGGCTACAACTGGAAGCTGCGCAATCGCCGCACCGTGAGCTTCAACCTCAACATCCAAAACGTGCTCAATAACACGACCCCGATGTATTTCGTGAATCTCCCCGGCGGCCAGACGAGCAACACGATCCTGCGCAACCGCAACGCCGACGTCACCTCGCCCGCAGTTTACACCGTGCCCGCCGGCTTCTCTTATCGCACGCCGATCAACTGGACACTGACCGCGCGCCTCGACTTCTAATAATCATTACTCCCCATCGTGAACCACCCTCGTCTGATTGCTCTCTTCTTCGTCGGCCTGCTCGGTGACTCGACCGCGACCTTCGCTCAAACCGCGCCCGCTTCGGCTGCCACGACTGAGCCCCTCGTCACGCTCTCCCCCTTCGAGGTGAACACGTCGAAGGACGTCGGCTTCGTCGCCGCCAGCTCGCTCGCCGGCGGCCGTCTCGCCACCGATCTCGTCGACACGCCGGTGGCCTACTCCGTGCAGACCCGCGAATTCCTCGACGCGCTCAACCTGAGCGATCTCAACGAGGCCATCAATTGGACCGTCAGCGCGACGACGACGCCCGACGATGGCGGCGGCCAGCTCTTCGGCGGCACCGGCAGCAGCACGATCCGCGGCGTCGGCTCGAATGCCGTCAACCGCAACTTCTTCACCGGCGGTTCCAATCCCTCGACCTACAACCTCGAACGCATGGACTACGCGCGCGGCCCCAACTCGATCCTCTTCGGCACAGGCACCATCAGTGGCACGTCCAACGCCGTCGTGAAAAGCGCCCGTCTCGGCCGCAACGCCACCGAGGTCCGCGCTGAGTATGGTTCGTGGGATTCCCTCCGCGCCACCGTCGATGCCAACTACGCGCTGAAAAACAAGATCGCCGCGCGCGTCGTCACCACGTGGCAGGACACCCACACGTTTCGCGATTGGGAACGTACGCAGCGCAAAGGCGTCTCGCCCTCGTTCACCGTCGAGCCCACGCGCACCACCCGCGTTTCGCTCATCGGCGACTATTACGAACAAAAAGTCACCGCGGGCATGAACGCTCTCAACGACTCCTTCACCGGCTGGGACGGCCGGACCGTTTACTCGGGTCTCCAGTCCGCCACGCTCCCGAGCCAGTCCGCCTTCGGTGCCTCGCGCGTCGGCACCAATAGCTGGATCGTCTCGCCGGCCTCTGGCCGCGGCTTCGACACCGCGCTCAGCTACACGGGCATGATGCAGACGACGTTTTTCGGCGGCAACCGCCCCGTCAACGGCCTCACCGCGGCCAGCGGCGGCAACCTCGGCTTCAATGGCGGACCGCTCATCGACACGCCCATGATCACGCCCGGCATCTACGACGCGGCGATCCAAGGCTCCGCATTCCGCGTGCCGGGCCGCTCGTTCACCAACATCGGGCCGAATCCCACCGCGATTAACCGCTTCCGCGATGCCACGATGTTCATCGACCAGCGCCTCGGCGAATCACTCAACGTCCAGCTCTCCGGCGGCGTTAACAAGCTCTTCAGCTACGGCCTCATCGATTACTACACCAACCAGGGCTACCAAAACACGTTCATCGACATCAACCGCTTCCTCCCCGACGGCGCCGCGAACCCGAACGTCCTCCAGCCCTACAACGAATTCAGCCGCCCCGAGCGCCAGAAAGTCGACACCACCAACAAGGCTCTGCGTTTCGCCGCCGCCTACGCCAAGAGCACTCGCTGGTTCGATGTTCGCGCCAATCTCATCGGCGCTCACGAAAACCAGCAGCTCTTCCGCTCCCGCGAATATTACATGATTCCCTTCGACGCTGATCCCCGCGCTTGGGGCCTCGTCAGCAGCACGCGCACGCAGACGCTGCGTTACCGTTACTATTGGAACCAGCGCGAACGCGAACTCACCGAGATGAAGTCCATCGCCCTCGTCGATCCGGCCGCCGGCACTTCCCGCACCTACAATCCGCTCTGGGTTCTCGGCTCCGACCGCAACGACGCCACGGTCTTCAGCGACGCCACCACGAAATATTACCAAGCCTCCGCCAACGTTTCCTTCTGGCAAAAACGCCTCATCGTCCTCGGCGCCTTCCGCGCCGACCAAGTCGACCGCGGCCAGCGCCTCTTCCTCCGCCCGCTCGATCATCCTGCAAGCTACGGCGCGCTCACGCGCGACCACTTCATCTACCGCCCAGACGCGCCCGCCGATTATTTCAAATTCACCTACGTCCCGAAGAATACCGCCGGTGTCGCGACTGGCCCTTCGCAACTCGCACCCGCCACGCGCCCGCGCGACGCGACGACGGGCGTCGCCCTTCCGCAATACGCCAAAGACCGTTTCCAAGACGATTTCAACCCGCCGCCCACGCAGACGAAAAAACCCACCAAATCCGTCGGCGGCATCTTCAACGTCGGCCGCGGCGTTTCGGTCTGGGCGAATTTCGCGCAGACCTTCAACCCCACCGATTTCACCAAAACGACGATCGACTACGGCACGCCACCGCCCTCGGTCTCCGAGGGGAAGGACTACGGCCTCCGCGTCTCCTTCGGTCCAAAGCTCTACGTCACCCTCAGCCGCTACGAGTCGAAGGAGAACGATGCCTCCATCACGCAGCCCTCCGGTTTCAGTAATCTGCAGGCGCTCATCAACGCCAACGTCGTCGGCGATCTCAGCTCCGACGGCCGCAACCGCCGCGGCCTCGGCGATGTGCCCATCGCGTGGAACGACACGCTCGACCGCAAGAGCCGCGGCTACGAACTCGAGACGGTCGCCAATCTCGCTGCTAACTGGCGCCTCACCCTCAACGTCGGCCTCGCTGACGCCTCACAGACCGATGCCTACCGCCAGACGCGCGCGTGGGTCGATGCCCAGACGCCTGCCTTCAAACAGATCCTCGACGATTCCGGCGTTCAGCTCGATGCCGGCGGCCTCGCCTCCGCGAAGCCCGGCGTCACCACCGCAAATTCGCTCGACCTCAACAGCACCGTCAATGCGTGGAACAGTCTTCAAGCCAGTCGCGCGAATTGGGTCAGCGGCACGCAGCTCCTCAACCGCCTGACGAAATATACCGCCAATGCCTACTCCGATTACCGTTTTAGCCGCGGCAAACTCACCGGCCTTCGCCTCGGCTATGGCATGCAATTCCGCGGCCCGCAAGTGATCGGCTACCGCGGCGCCGATACCATCGTGAGTGCGACCAACCCGCTCCTCGCCATCGACGATCCGAAAGTCGATGCTTACACGGTCGTCTGGCAAAAAGCCTACGTCCTCGGCACCGCCACCATCGGCTATCCCGTCAAGCTCTTCGGCCGCCAGAAGGTCGATCTGAACCTCTCGATCACGAATCTCTTCAACTACGACACCCCGCTCTACAACTCGATCGGCCTGCGCGCTGCCAACGGCGACCTCACCTCGTCGGCGCGCGTGAGTTACCCGCGCTACTTCAGCTACACTACGCCCCGCAGCTTCCGCCTCTCGGCCACGAGGACGTTCTGATGGGCCCCTCGGCGCACCTGACCACGCCACCTAACCGCCGGGAATTCATCCGCCTCGGCGGCGTAGTCGCGGTGGGTGCGCTGCTGCCGCTTCGTGCTGCCGAACGTCGCGCCCTCACCGCCGATGTCTGCGTCTACGCCGGCAACGCCGCGGGGATCGCCGCCGCCGTCGCCGCCGCGCGCGAAGGCCGCCGTGTCCTCGTGATCGAGCCCAGCCGTTGGCTCGGCGGGATGACCGGTGGCGGACTCGTTCATATCGACTGGGGCCGCTCCGAGGCGGCGGGCGGCTCCGCGAAAAAAATCCTCAAAGACGGGCTCAACGATCCGCAATACCGCCGCATGTTCGCCGACCTCGCGAAGGAGCACGGCATCGAAATCCTCTACGAACATCGGCTTGCCTCCGTCACAAAAGACGGCGCCACGATCACCTCCCTCGTCCTCGATCACGCTCCGCCCGACCGCTTCGGCTGTCCCATCGCGGAACCGAAAATCGCCGGCGCCGTCACCGTGAGCGCGCGGATGTTCATCGACTGCTCCTACGAGGGAGACCTCATGGCCAAGGCCGGCGTGAGCTACACCTACGGTCGCGAGTCGCGCGACCACTACGGCGAATCCCTCGCCGGCGTCCGGCCCCCGCTCGCCGTTTACGAACTCGATCCCTACGTGAAACCCGGCGATCCGCGCGGTGGGCTCCTGCCGCTGCTCCAGGACCACACCCCCGGCCCCATCGGCAGCGCCGATAAACTCACGATGGGCTACGGCTTCCGCTGGAAATTTACGCTCGATAAAAACCAAATCCCCATCGAGCCGCCCGCCGACTACGACCCGTTTACGTTCGAAATCTACCGCCGCGCCTTCACGCAAAAAATTAAGATCGAGGGACGCCGCATGAGGAAACTCGGCGTTTATGAGGAGGCCGCCGGTGGCGTCCACACCCCGGAGACCGGCAACCTCACCCGTAGCCTCGTCGCGCCCACCGTCTATGGCTGCAATGCCGCCTACCCCGACGGCGACTGGCCGACGCGCGCGCGCATCTGGAAATTCCATCAGGATTTTATGCGCGGCATGACGCATTTTCTCCGCACCGATCCCTCCGTGCCGGAGAAACTGAAAACCAGAGCGGCCGCGGTCGGCTTCGCGCCCGGCCAGTTCGACGACACGGCCGGCTGGCCACACCAGCTTTACGTCCGCGAGGCGCGCCGCATGGTGTCGAGTTACGTCGTAACGCAAAAAGACATGGAGGGAACGACCGACCCCAGCGACTCCATCGGCCTCGCCTCCTACGGCGTTGATGACTGGCCTTACGCGATGCATCCGCTCGCTGGCAAAGTCGCGCTGCAAGGCGGCGACTACTCGATGCTCTACCTCGAAGAAACGCACCGCGGCATTTACAAAATTCCCTACCGGACAATCACGCCCCATGAGCGTGAGTGCCGCAACATGTTCGTTCCGGTGTGCTGCTCTGCGAGCCACATCGCGATGACTTCGATCCGGATGGAGCCCGTGTGGATGACCCTCGCCGAAGCTGCCGGCGTCGCCGCCTCGATGGCGATCGCCGGCGAACGCGCCGTGCAACGCGTGGACTACGCAACGTTGCGCGCGAAGTTGTCCACGCTCGGGGCGCGGGTTGAGCGGCCGACTGCGGCCCGATAGAATCTCAATGAAGCGGCGAGGGGTTTCCTGGGGTTGGTGCCGTCCGTCGTTTCGGCGGCGGTAGGTGGGCGCAACGCAGGAATGGAATGAGCTGGGAAACGCCGGCCGAAGGCAGGGCAGTGTCAAAGTCGTTCCGCCAATCTTTCCTCTTTGTCTTTCGTCATACCCACGTGCTTTGAGTTTTTGACTTCTGGTAGCCGCGAGCGCCAGCGAGTGGTGTTTCGACTATCGTCCAAATATCACGAGACGTTGGTATCAGATCTCCGCCTCGGAGAGGCTGGTCGGCCGGACCCTAGGGATTAGCCCGGGCCGGACGATGCTCGGAAATCTGCGACCTACATTTTATAGTAGCTGCGGAACCATTCGACGAATTTGCCCAGCCCGTTCTCGAGCGAAACTTTAGGCACGAAGCCGATCGCAGCGTGGATGCGCGTGAGATCGGCGCAGGTTTCAAACATATCGCCGGTCTGCGGCGGGAGGAGTTCGATTTGGGCGGGCTGGCCGAGCAGTTGCTCCAGCATCTTTACGAAGAGCACGGTCTCGACCGGACGGTGATGCCCGAGGTTGAAGATGCGGAACGGCGGGGATAGGCGCTCGGTCGCCGGGTAGAGCAACACCTTCACGACGCCATCGACGATGTCGTCGATGTAGGTGAAATCGCGAAGATTTTTCCCCTCGTTGAAAAGCTTCAGTGGCTGCCCTGCGCAGATCGCGCGCGCAAAAAGCGTCGGTGCCATGTCGGGGCGACCCCACGGGCCATAGACGGTGAAAAAGCGCAGGCCAGTGATGTTGAGGCCGTGCACGTGCGCATAACTGTGCGCGATGACCTCGTTGGCCTTCTTCGTCGCGCCGTAGAACGAGACGGGCTGGTCGGTGTTGTCGTCCTCGCGAAACGGCGCCTTCGCTCCCGCGCCGTAGACGCTGCTGCTGGAGGCGAACACGAGGTGTTTCGGCGGCGTGCGGCGGCAAGCTTCGAGCACGCTGGCGAAACCGTCGAGGTTGCTGTGCGTGTAAGCGGCGGGCTTTTCGATGCTGTAGCGCACGCCCGGCTGCGCGCCGAGGTGGACGACGTAGGCTGGTTTGAAATGCGCCACGAGCGCGGAAAATTTCTCTGCGTCGGCGAAATCTCCCTGCACAAAACGAAACTCATCCGTCGTGGTGTTCGCGGCGAGCTGATCGAGCCGCGCACGTTTGAGTGCCGGATCATAGTAGTCGCCGATCACGTCCACGCCGAGCACTTCGCAGCGTTTGCTCTCGGCGAGGCGGCGTGCGACGTGATAACCGATGAAGCCGGCGGCGCCGGTCACGAGGACTTTCATCCTGCGCGTGATACGCGAGCGCACGTGACGCGGCTAGCGGAAACTTTTTCCGAGGTGGCGGGCGGCGGCTCGTCGGCAGCCCGCTGGCCTCGCGGGAGGCTTGGCGCAGGCGGGTCGCGGTGAGCGGGTCCGTCGAGTCACGGCCCGGCGTGCGGGTTCAATGGTGAGGGTTCCGCGTCTCGTGGCGCGGTTCCTATGACAAGGAACCTCCGAAAATATCCGAAACGCGGGCTTGATTGCCGGAAATCGCGCCCTTTACCTTGCCCCGCTTCTGTCCACGCACACGCTCACCACATGATCATCAAAGCCTACCTCAAGCCCTCCTGTGGCTGGTCCAATGGTGTCCGCGCGATTATGCGGAAGCACAGCCTGCCGTTCCAAGACATCGATATCATCAACGACCGCGCGAATTACGCCGAGATGGTGCAAAAGTCCGGTCAGCCTCTTTCCCCTTGTGTCGAGATTGACGGCGTCATGCTCGCCGACATCTCGGGCGAGGAAGTCGAAAATTACCTGCTCAGCAACGATCTCGTGAAATCCAGCGATGCCTCCGCCGGCGTGCCCACTAACGCGGGCTGCTCCGATGAGGAGCACGCTAAAATGGCCACTAAAACGATCCGCTTTTTTTGACCACACTGAGAGCTCACCGCACATAACGCACACCGGGCCGCTCTCGCACAGGACGAGACGGCCTTTTTTATGCGCATCCGGCACAAGACCGCCGCCGATCACCACCACCACCGACACCCGAACCCTTTTTTCAAGCCCGTGAATATCGACACCACCTCCTCTCCTCACTCCCTCGACGCGTCTCAGGCTCCGGCCACTCGTGCCCCGGGAAAACAGGGCCTCTACGATCCCGCGTTCGAACACGATGCCTGCGGCGTCGGCTTCGTTGTCGATATGAAGGGTCGGAAATCGCACAAAATCGTCGCCGATGCACTCCAGGTTCTCACCAACCTCGACCACCGTGGTGCCGCCGGGAGCGAGCCCAATACCGGTGACGGTGCGGGCATCCTCATCCAGATGCCGCACAAGTTTTTCGCCGAAGTTTCCAAGGCCGCGCGCATCACGCTCCCTGAAGCCGGCCAGTACGGCGCGGGTCTCGTCTATCTCCCGCGGAACCGCACCATCCGCCGCAAGGTGGAAGAAGTCTTCGAGCAGGTCGTCCAATCCGAAGGGCAGCTCTTCCTCGGCTGGCGCACGGTGCCGACGGATAACAAGACCCTCGGCAACACCGCCATCTCCTGCGAGCCGTTCATGCGCCAGGTCTTCATCGGCCGCGGAGCAGACGTCACCACCGATCTCGATTTCGAGCGGAAGCTCTACGTGATCCGTAAGCGCGCCTACAACGACATCCGCACCTCCACGATCCCCGGAGCCGAGGCATGGTATGTCGCGAGCCTCTCGATGAAGACGTTCGTTTACAAAGGCATGCTCCTCACCGAGCAGGTCGCGCAGTATTTTCCCGACCTCGTCCACCCCGCGATGGAGTCCGCCCTCGCGATCGTCCACTCGCGTTTCTCGACGAACACGTTTCCCAGCTGGGAGCGCGCGCATCCTTACCGCTACATCGCCCACAACGGCGAAATCAACACCCTCCGCGGCAACATCAATTGGATGCACGCCCGCCAAGCGCTCTTCGACAGCCCGGTCTTCGGCGACGATATCAAGAAAATCCTGCCGATCATCAACCCGAACGGCTCCGATTCGTCGATGTTCGACAATACGCTCGAGCTCCTCGTCCTCGCCGGACGCCCGCTCGCGCACGCCGTGATGATGATGATCCCCGAGCCTTGGTCCAACCATGAGACCATGGCCGACGATCGCCGCGCGTTTTACCAGTATCACTCCTGCCTGATGGAGCCGTGGGACGGCCCCGCCGCGATCGCGTTCACCGACGGCATCCAAATCGGCGGCGTCCTCGACCGCAACGGCCTGCGTCCTTCGCGTTACTACGTCACCAAGGACGGTTTTGTCGTCGTCGCTTCCGAGGCCGGCGTGTTGCCGATTCCTGCTGAAGAGATCGTCGAAAAAGGCCGCGTCCAACCCGGCAAGATGTTTCTCGTGGACACTGCGCAGGGCCGGATCATCCCCGACGAAGAACTCAAGCACGAGATCTGCAACGCCCGTCCCTACCGCGAGTGGCTCAACGAGCATCTCGTGCACCTCAGCGACCTGCCCGAGGCACCCAAGCACGACCAACCCGACCACGCCACGCTGCTCCAGCGCCAGATCGCCTTCGGTTACACCAACGAAGACGAGCGTATCATTCTCATGCCGATGGCTAAGGACGGCGTCGAAGCCACCGGCTCGATGGGCAACGACGCCGCCCTCGCCGTGCTCTCGAACAAGCCGCGCCTGCTCTACGATTATTTCAAACAGCTCTTCGCGCAGGTCACGAATCCGCCGATCGACTGTATTCGCGAAGAAATCGTCACTTCCTCCGAGACCCGTCTCGGTTCCGAAGGTAATCTCCTCAACCCGCAGCCGACCGCCTGCCGTCGCGTGGAGTTGAAGTATCCGATTCTCACCAACGAGGAGTTCGCCAAGATCCGCCGCACCGATTTGCCCGGTCTCAAGACCGCCGTGTTGCCCATCCTCTTCCGCGTCGCCCGCGGCGAGAGGGGCCTCGCCAAGTCGATGGAAGAATTGTGCGTGATGGCCCGCCGCCACATCGAGGAAGACGAGGCTAACGTCCTCATCCTCTCCGACCGCGGCGTGACGAAGGAATTCGCACCCGTGCCTGCGTTGCTCGCCGTCGCCGGTCTGCACCACTATCTGATCCGCGAAGGTCTCCGCACCCGCGTCTCCATCGTCGTCGAGACCGGTGACGCGCGTGAAGTGCACCACTTCTCGCTGCTCATCGGCTACGGCGCCTCGGCGATCAATCCCTACGTAGCGTTCGAGACGATCGATGACATGATCCGGGAAGCGTTGCTCACCGGCATCGATCACAAGACCGCCTGTAAGAACTTGGTGAAGGCTGCGTCCAAGGGCGTCGTCAAGGTCATGTCCAAGATGGGCATCTCCGCGATCCAGAGTTACCGCGGCGCCCAAGTGTTCGAAGCCCTCGGTCTCAATCAGTCCGTCATCGACCACTACTTCACCTGGACCGCCACGCGCGTCGGCGGCATCGGCCTCGATATCGTCGCGCAGGAAGTCCTCGCCCGCCATCGCGCCGCCTATCCCGAGCGCACCGCCAACGCGGCCGTGCTGCCCTCCGGCGGACAATACCAATGGCGCAGCGATGGTGAAGCCCACCTCTTCACGCCCGAGTCGATCCACCGCCTCCAGAAGGCGGTGCGCACCACGAGCTACGCCGCCTTCAAAGACTACTCGAAGATCGTCAACGATCAGGGTTCGAAACTCTGCACCCTGCGCAGCTTGCTCGAGTTCAAGGCATCCACCGCGATCCCGCTCGAGGAAGTCGAGCCCGTCGAGACGATCATGAAGCGCTTCAAGACGGGAGCCATGTCCTACGGCTCCATCTCCAGCGAGGCGCACGAGACGCTCGCGATCGCCATGAACCGCATCGGCGGTCGCTCCAACACCGGGGAAGGCGGCGAAGATCCCGCGCGCTTCATCCCGATGGCCAACGGCGATTCGAAGAACTCCGCGATCAAGCAGGTCGCCTCCGGACGTTTCGGCGTCACGGCGGAATACCTCGCAAGCGCGAAAGAAATCCAGATCAAGATGGCCCAGGGCGCGAAGCCCGGCGAAGGCGGCCAGTTGCCCGGCACAAAAGTATATCCGCCGATTGCCAAGACCCGCGGCACCACCGCTGGCGTCGGCCTCATCTCGCCACCGCCGCATCACGATATCTACTCCATCGAAGATCTCGCGGAGCTCATCCACGACCTCAAGAACTCCAACCGCCATGCGCGCGTCAGCGTAAAGCTCGTCTCCGAAGTCGGCGTCGGCACCATCGCCGCCGGCGTCGCGAAGGCACACGCGGACGTTGTGTTGATTTCCGGATACGACGGGGGCACCGGCGCTTCGCCGCAAACCTCCATCACGCACGCCGGTCTTCCGTGGGAACTCGGTCTCGCCGAAACCCACCAGACCCTCGTCTTGAATAACCTCCGCTCACGCATCGCCGTCGAGACGGACGGCCAGCTCAAGACCGGCCGCGACGTGATCATGGCCGCGCTGCTCGGTGCCGAGGAGTTTGGTTTTGCGACCGCTCCGCTCGTTGCCACCGGTTGTATCATGATGCGCGTCTGCCATCTCAACACCTGCCCCGCAGGTGTGGCCACGCAGGACCCGCGGCTCCGCGCCAAATTCGCCGGCAAGCCCGAGCACGTCGTGAATTTCATGACGTTCATCGCCACAGAAGTGCGCGAGCTCATGGCCCAACTCGGCTTCCGCACCATCGAAGAGATGGTCGGCCGCACCGACCGCCTCGAACCGCATCGCGCCGTCACTCACTGGAAAGCCAAAGGTCTCGATTTCTCGAAGATCCTTTACTCGCCGGACGTCGGCCCCGAGGTCGGTCGCTTCTGCTCCATCAAACAGGACCACGGCCTCGACAAGTCCCTCGACATCACGACGCTTCTCGGCATCTGCGCACCCGCCATCGAGCGCGGCGAGAAGGTCATCGCCGAGCTGCCGATCAAGAACGTCAACCGCGTCACCGGCACGATCACCAGCTACGAGGTCACCAAGAAATACGGCGCGAAGGGTCTCCCGGAGGACACCATTCGCATCCGCTTTAATGGTTCGGCCGGTCAGAGCTTCGGAGCCTTTGTCACGCGCGGCATGACGCTCTCCATCGAGGGCGACGCCAACGACTACTTCGGCAAGGGCCTCTCCGGCGGCAAACTCGTCGTCCACCCACCTGCGAACGCCGGCTTCAAGGCCGAGGATAACATCATCATCGGCAACGTCGCCATGTATGGTGCCACGGCCGGCGAGGTCTACGTCAACGGCCGCGCTGGCGAGCGCTTCGGCGTCCGCAATTCCGGCGTCACTGCCGTCGTTGAAGGCGTCGGCGACCACGGTTGCGAATATATGACTGGCGGCCGCGTCATCGTGCTGGGGCCCACCGGCCGCAACTTCGCTGCCGGGATGTCCGGTGGCGTCGCCTACGTGCTCGATGTCCAAGGCGACTTCGCCCAGCAGGCCAACGTCTCAATGGTCGGTCTCGAAAAAGTCGAGAAGCCCGCCGAGATCGCCGAGCTCCGCGCCATCATCCAACGCCACGTCGACTACACCAAGAGCGCGCGTGGCCAGCAGGTGCTGGCCAACTTCGACGCTTTTCTGCCGAAGTTTGTGAAAGTCCTCCCGAAGGACTACAAGCGGATGCTCGCCTGTATCGAGAAAGCTGAGTCGCAAGGCTTCACCGGCGAAGAAGCCATTATGGCCGCCTTCGAAGAAAACGCCCGCGACCTCTCCCGCGTCGGCGGCAACTGACGGTTCGCCGCTCTTCACCCTCCACTCTTAGCTCTCAACTTTTCCGACCATGGGCAAACCCACCGGCTTCATCGAATATCTCCGCGAACTTCCCGTCGACCGCTCACCGCTTGAGCGCACCAAAGACTGGAAGGAATTCCATGTCCCCATGGAGGAGAAGAAACTCCGCAATCAGGGCGCACGCTGCATGAACTGCGGCGTCCCGTTCTGCCATACGGGCAAACTCATCAGTGGCATGGCCAGCGGCTGCCCGATCAATAATCTGATCCCCGAGTGGAACGATCTCATCTATCGCGGCCTCTGGAAGGAAGCCCTCGATCGTCTGCACAAGACTAACAATTTCCCGGAGTTCACCGGCCGCGTGTGCCCCGCCCCGTGCGAAGGCTCCTGCGTCCTCGGCATCAATAACCCGCCTGTCACGATTAAGAACATCGAGTGTGAAATCACCGACCGCGGCTGGGACGAGGGCTGGGTGCTTCCCGAGCAGCCCAAGGTGCGCACTGGCAAAAAAGTCGCCGTCATCGGCTCCGGCCCCGCCGGCCTCTCCGCCGCCGAGCAGCTCAACAAGGCCGGCCACACCGTCACGGTCTTCGAGCGCGCCGACCGTCCGGGCGGCCTCCTCATGTACGGCATCCCCAACATGAAGCTCGATAAGAAGGAAGTCGTCCTCCGCCGCATCAAGCTGATGGAAGACTCCGGCATCACCTTTATCTGCAATGCCAACGTCGGCGATAACGTGGACGCCGAGATCTTTCTCAAGGAATACGCCGCGACCGTCATCTGCACCGGTGCCACCCTGCCGCGCGATCTCCCCATCGAAGGCCGCGCCCTCAAGGGCGTGCACTTCGCGATGGAGCTCCTGACGGCCAACACCAAAGCCGTCCTCAACGGTGGTGCCGAGCACTCGCCGATCCACGCCAAGGGTAAAGACGTGATCGTGATCGGCGGCGGCGATACCGGTACCGATTGCGTCGGCACCTCCATGCGCCACGGCTGCAAGAGCATCGTCCAAATCGAAATTCTCCCGAAGCCCCCACTCGAACGCACGGCTGACAATCCGTGGCCCGAGTGGCCCAAGACCTACAAGATGGACTACGGCCAGGAAGAGGCCGCCGCGAAATTCGGTGCCGATCCCCGGATCTATCTCACCACGGTGAAGAAGTTCATCAGCGACGCTCACGGTAACGTGCAGTCGCTCGTGACCGTGGAGATTAAGTGGGAGAAAAACGACAAGGGTCAGTTCATTCCCAAGGAGCAACCCGGCACCGAACAGACGCGCCCCGCGCAGCTCGTCTTGCTTGCGATGGGGTTCCTCGGGCCCGAACAGGCGATCCTGAAGGACCTCAAACTCGAGACCGATCCGCGCTCCAACATCAAAGCCGAGCACGAAAAATATCGGACGAATCTTCCGAATATCTTCGCGGCTGGCGACTGCCGCCGCGGACAGAGCCTGGTGGTCTGGGCGATCAACGAAGGTCGTGGAGCGGCGCGCGAGTGCGATCGCTTCTTGATGGGTTCGACTGATCTGCCGTAACGGAACGGCAGGGCGGTTTCCCAGCCGCCGATTTTAAGCAATCGTCCCAAAGCCCGGTGCCCCACACCGGGCTTTTTTCTGCGGTTGCGAAGCGCGCAGATCCCGCCGCACGCTGCACGCCACTCCCATGAAATCACTTCGCTCACTGCTCCGCTTCGTGCTGGTGGTAGGATTATTGCCGTTCGTTACCGCCGCAGAAAAAAAGACTCCGGCCAAAAAGGCGCCCAATCCCGCCTACGCGCAGATCACCGATGTCGCCGGGCTACCGCGTGTCCTCTTGCTCGGCGATTCGATTTCGATCGGCTATACGCTGCCCACCCGCGCACGTTTGGCCGGCAAAGCCAACGTCCACCGTCCGGCGGAAAACTGCAGCGACTCAGGGACGGGCGTCCGCACCCTCGACAAGTGGCTCGGCGCGGGAAAGTGGGACGTGATCCATTTCAACTTCGGGCTGCACGACGTGAAGTATCTCGATGAAAAAGGTGCGTTGGTTTCACCGGAAAAAGGGAAACAAGTCGCGAGCGTGGCCGAGTATGAGAAAAATCTCCGCGCACTGGTTGCGTCGCTCAAGCAAACCGGAGCGAAACTCATTTTTGCCACGACCACCCAGGTGCCCGCCGGATCGGCCGGCCGCGTCGAACACGACGAAATCCGCTACAACGCGGCCGCGATCCGCGTGATGAACGAAAACGGCGTCGCGGTGGACGACGTGCATCGGTTCGTCGCCGCACGGCAGGATACGATTCAGCTCCCGAAAAACGTCCACTTCACTAAAGACGGCTATGAACAGCTCGCCGACACGGTGGTGGCGAGCATCGCCCCGTTGCTGCCGGCGGCGAAGCTGTGAGGCCACGCCGCGGTGATGTGTAGGCCCGGCCGTTGGCCGGGCAGCTCGCTTCACGTCACGATGCCGAGCGGCGCGGTCTTTTCCCAACGACCGCGCGTGAAATCAGGTACGTCGACGGACTGGCTGCGGTGCGCGACGGACCATTCGGTCAGCGGAATCAACACCGACCAACTGGTGCCATCGTAGACGTCTTGGTCGAGCGGTTCGCCTTGGCGCAGGCACGTGATAACGCGCCAGAGCATAATAAAATCCATGCCGCCATGGCCGCCGTTGGCTGTGGCGAGATCACCGATTTTTTTCCAGAGCGGGTGTTCGTATTTCTTAAATAGGGTTTCGAGCGTAGCGCCTTCGGCCCACGCGTGAGTGCTCGGCGTCTCGCCTTCGATCACGAGTCGGCCCGGATAGCTCGCGAACGTCCCCTTGGTGCCCTGGATGAGATTGAGGCGGGAGTAGGGGCGCGGGGAGGTTTCGTCCCATTGCATCATGAGCGAACGGCCGCGCACGGTCTTGATGATGGAGGTATTGATGTCGCCGCCGACCCAGCTCGTGAGCTCGGTGTTCCAGCGATGATTCGCGGGGAATTTAGCCTTGGCGTAAAGTTCGCGGCCGCGGGCCGGCGATGAGACCGAAGACAGGTAGTCGAAACGGTCGCCGCGGTTGATACCGAGATATTGGGCGACGGGGCCGATGCCGTGGGTGGGGTAGAGGTTGCCGTTGCGTTTCGCGTAATGCGGCGTGCGCCACGAGCCAGTGCCGTGTTCGACGTTGTTCATCTGCGAACGCAGCTCGTGGATATAGGCGCCCTCGGCGTGGAGGAGTTCACCGAGTACGCCGAGGCGGCAGAGATTGAGGCAGAGCAGCTCTTCGCGGCCGTAGCAGGTGTTTTCGAGCATCATGCAGTGGCGCTGCGTCTTCTCGGCGGTGTCCACGAGCTGCCAGTTTTCTTCGACGGTCAGCGCGATCGGCACTTCGATGAAAACGTGTTTGCCCGCGAGCATGGTCGCGACGCCCATCGGCGCATGGAGTTCCCATGGCGTGACGACAAAGACGATGTCGAGGTCCTTGCGCTCGAGCATCCGCTTCCAGTCTTGGTCGTCTTTGCCGTAGGAAGCGGGCACCGGGCGCTTGGCTTTTTCGACGCGGGCGAAGGCCTTCGCGAGGGTCGGAGCGTGATTGTCGCAGAGTGCGACGATCTCGACGCCGTCGAGTGTGAGCAGCGTGCTCAGATGGCCGCCGCCACGCGCGCCGAGCCCGATGATGCCGACGCGCACGCGGTCCATCGCGGGAGCGCGCAGGCCCACGGCTCCGGCGCTCGGTGCGGGTGTGCTGGCGCTGCGGGAGGAGGCGGTGAGGGCGAGGCCGGCGCCGACGCCGGCGACGGTGCGGAGGAAATCGCGGCGAGTATTGGGAGTGTTCATGGGGAGGGAGCGAAGAGAGCGATGCGCTGGCCCGGCGTCGAGCGCGGAAGGCGGCTTGCGAACGGCACGATTTCGCGTGCCCTCTATGCTGTGGCTCTCGCGCACCCAATCCCTCGGGTCTTTTTCCTGGGCCTGACCGCCGGTCTGCTCGCTTGGCCGCTCTGGGCCGCGGAACCGCCCGTCACGGCTCAGGCCATGGCGCTGGCCCGTGAGGCGGTGACGGCAGCCGACGCAGGCGACAAGGCGGGATATCTGGCGAAGATGGAAGGAGCGGTGGCGTTGCGACCGGATTTTCCGCGCATGCTCGTGAATCTCGCGGCGGCGCAGCTCGCCAATGATCGCGCGGATGACGCGATCGCGACTCTGGAGAAACTCGCGGCGCTGGGCGCGCATTCGCCCGTGGAGAAATCGGCGGAGTTTGGGGCGTTGCACGGACAGAAAGAATTTTCGGCCGTCGTGAAAAAGCTCGCGGCGAATCTCTATCCCAAGGGCGATGGCGAGATCGCGTTTTCGTTGCCGAGCATGACCGGAGTGATCGAAGGCGTCGCGTGGCGCGAGACGACCGGCGAGTTTTTTTTCGGCGATGTGC